>CAZAQB010000010.1:0-41252 GCA_964487155.1 uncultured Ectothiorhodospiraceae bacterium | reverse complement strand
GAGGACTGAGGACTGAGGACTGAGGACTGAGGACTGAGGACTGAGGACTGAGCAGCGCGTGACCCCGCCCCGGCACCTGTCAAGCCTCCTCTTCCACTCAGTCCTCAGTCCTTTTCACTCAGTCCTCCTGCCAGAGCGCCAGCCGCAGGCGCCTACCGGGCCGCTTACACACGCCGACACCGCGAGCCGCTCCGGCGCCGCGGCAGGGTGCAGCATAGGCGCGGGTCGCCCCTGGTATTACACTGGAGGGCAGCCCAGGCGACCTAGCAGGTTTCCAACACGCGCCGTCGGGCGCCGTGGCGAGCCCATGAACCGGATACCCCCCGTCGACAGGGACCGTCTGCTGCACAGCGCCACGTTCCGGCCGCTGGATCCCGACCTGCTGGATGCCGTGCTGGCGGAGACCACAGCGCTGCAGGTGCCGGCCGCGGAAACCCTGTTCCGTGCCGGTCAGGCCCATCGCGAGTCCCTGTTCATCATCGCCGCCGGGCGCCTGGAACTGCAGGATCCGGCCGGCGATCACGCCGTGTTCGAGACCGGCAGCATCCTCGGGCTGCCCAACTACCTGGACGACGAACCCCACGCCTCGACCGCCACCGCCCTGGAGGCCTCCACGGTGCTGGCGCTGACGTTTCCCGCCGTGCGCCGCCTGGAGCGGGAGCTGCCCCCCTTCGCCAGCATGCTCAACGGCGCCATCGCCCGGCGCATCCGGGTGCGCGGACGCGGCCAGGGCCCGGCGGTGGGCGCCCTGACCCGCCCGGTGCGGGACGCCATGCACGGTCCGGTGGCATGCTGCGCGGGCAGCACGACGCTGCGCGACGCCTTCCAGCGGATGCGCTCCGGAAAGATGGGCAGCCTGGGGGTCACCGGCGAGGACGGCGCTCTGCTGGGCCTGGTCACGGTACCGGACCTGGCGGAGGCCCTGTTGATGCGCGGCGCCGCCCCCGAGGATCCCCTCTGCGTGGCCGCCAAGCCCGCGCCCCAGGTATCCCCCAGCCTGCCCCTGTGGCAGGCCGACGACCTGCAACTGCGCCGCGGCACCAAGTACCTGCTGGTGACGGAAGGACCCGAGCCGGTCGGGGTGCTGTCCCAGACCGACATTCTGCGGGCCGTGGTGAGCCAGCACGCAACCCTGCTCACCCGGGTGGAGCAGGCCGAGAGACTGAGCGAGCTGACCGCCCTGGGATCGGAGGTTCCCCGGGTGGCCCGGGAGGTGTGGCAGTCCTCGCGCCAGGCCACTCAGGCGGCCCGGGTCCTGAGCGACATCCACCTGTCCATTCAACGCCGCTGCATACAGCTGGTGCAGGCCGAGTTCGAGGGCCGGGCCGGGCCGGCGCCGCTGGACTTCGCCCTGTTCGTGGTGGGCTCCGGGGGTCGCCGCGAGATGCTGCTGCGCCCCGACCAGGACAACGGCATCGTGCTGTCCGACCCGCCCGGCGGCGTCGCGCCCGACGAGGCTGCACGGCAGTGGTTCGCCGGCTTCACCCAGCGTGTGAACACTGCACTCGATCAGGTGGGCTACGCTCTGTGCCGCGGCGACATCATGGCCCGCAGCCAGCGCTGGAGCGATACCCTGGGACGCTGGCGCGAGCGCATCGACAACGTTGCGGCCCAGGCCACCGCGCCCGCCGCCCGCTGGGCCAACATCGCCTTCGACTTCGACTGGCTGCACGGCGACGAGCGCCTGCTGCAGGATCTGCGCCGCCACCTGCTGGCGGTGCTGGACCGCGAGGACCGCCTGTTGCGGGCCATGCAGCGGGACGACGCCGACGGCGAGCCGGCCATCGGCTGGTTCAACCGCCTGCTCATGGCGGATGATGAAGGCCGCCGGGGCCGCGTGGACCTGAAACGCAACGGCCTGCGCCTGATCGTGGACGGCGCCCGGATCTACGCTCTGGGGGCCGGCATCGCCGCCACCCACACCGGCGACCGGCTGGCGGCCCTGGTGCGTCAGGGAGTGCTGAGCGCCGACTTCGCCGACTCGGTGGCGGCGGCCAACGAACAGCTCACGGACCTGCTGCTGGAGCACCAGCTGCGCCAGGTGGAAGCCGGCAAAGAACCGGACGCCCTGGTCGAAGTGCAACGCCTGGAGCCCATCGGCCGCGAAAGCCTGCGCATGGCCATGCGCGCCGTGCGCCGCTTCCAGGACCGGCTGCAGCACGATTATCGCTGAAGCGAGAGGGCGGCTGCGCCGCCCTTGGCTGGAATAATTGAGCAACGGGGGGCGCCACCGGCGCCACTACACACCCCGTCACGACGACAAGGGACGCCCACGTCCCAAGCTGGGAGGAGACCGATGGCGAAGCGCATCCTGATCGCCGACGATGAGCCCAATATCGTCCTGTCGCTGGAGTTCCTGATGCGGCGGGCGGGCTACGAGGTGGAGAAGGTGGGAGACGGCGACGCGGCCCTGGAGTCAGTGCGCCGGGCGCCCCCCGACCTCGTCCTGCTGGACGTGATGATGCCCCGCCGGGACGGCTTCGAGGTCTGCCAGGAGATCCGCCGGGACCCGGCGCTGGCCGGCGTGCGCATCGCCATGCTCACCGCCAAGGGCCGCGAGGTCGAGCGCGAGAAGGGCTTGGCGCTGGGCGCGGACAGCTACATCACCAAGCCGTTCGCGACCCAGGAGGTGCTCGACACGGTGCGCAGCCTGCTGGAGGGCGAGGAGGCGGCCCGATGAGCTCGACCGGCAGGCTCTGGGCCGTGCTGCTGGCGGCGCTGGCGGTCGCGGGGGTCACATTGCTGGGCGCCGGCCTGTGGCTGCTTGGCGCCGTGGACGACCCGGCGCTGCGGGAGCGGCTGCTGGCGGCGGGCATCCTGGTGGCCGCTGGCGAGGCCACGGCCCTGGCCCTGCTGGGTGTCACCGTCCACCGCGGTCTGCTCCGGCCCCAGGCCGCACTGGCCCGCTTCGCTCAGGCGGCTGCCGACGGGGACGATCCGCCCGAGCTGCCCCGCGCCAGCCTGCTGGGCCCGGTGCCGAGTGCCGTGGGCGCCCTGGCCGACGCCCTGCAACAGGTTCGGGCCGCCCTGCGCCACCATCGGACCGACGATGCCGACGCCCAGCGGGCGCGGCTGGAAGCCGTGCTGCGCCAGCTCGACCAGGGGGTCATCGTCTGCGACGAGCAGACCCGGATCCTGATGTACAACCCGGCGGCCCGCCGGGTGCTGCGCCACAGCGTGGGGCTCGGGCTGGGCCGGCCCCTGGTAGACATCTGGGCCCGCGCCCCGCTGGAGGACGCCCTCGCCACCCTGGAACGCCGCCGCGGCCAGCCGGTGGACCCCGGCGCCCTGCCGGCCACCGAGTTCCTCACCACCAGCATGGACGACGGCGCCCTGCTGCACTGCCGGCTCTGCCTGCTCCCGGAGGCCGGCACCGACGGCAACGGCGTGGTGCTCACCTTCGAGGATGTCACCCGCCGCATCGAGGACCTGGCCCGTCACGACCGGCGCCTGCGCCAGGCAGTGGACGCCCTGCGGCCGCCCCTGGCCAGCGTCATGGCCGCCGCCGAGAGCCTGGCCACCGCCGAGCACCCGGCCGAGCGCCAGGCCTTTGAGGCAGTTGTGCTGGAAGAGGGCCGCAGCCTGGCGGAGCGTTTCCGGAAGCTGGCCACCGAGAGCCAGCGCTTCGTACCGACGCCCTGGACCATGGCGGACGTGCACCCGGAAGACCTGGTCGCCAACCTGGCCCGGCGACGCGAGCCGGCCCTCCCGGAACTGGTCCTGGTGGGTCAGCCCCAGTGGCTGCACGCCGACGGCCACGCCCTCGGCCAGCTGCTGGAGCACCTGATCCGGCAGCTGGAGGCCCGCACCGGCAGCCGCGAGTTCGCGGTAGAGACCACCAGCGGTGGCAACGGCGTGCAGCTGGAGCTGGTCTGGCGCGGCGAGCCGGTGCCGGTGGCCGAGCTCGAGGCCTGGATCGCCGAGCCGCTGCCCGGGGCCATCGGCCAGCTCACCGGGCGGGACGTGCTGGAGCGCCACGGCAGCGAGATCTGGAGCGAGCCCCATCGCCGCCGCTGGGGCCACGCGGTGATCCGCATTCCGCTGCCGGCCGGGCGCAGCGTGCGCCGGGCCAGCGCCGCCCGGCGCGGCTCCCGGCCGGAGTTCTTCCACGCCTCCGGCACGCCCGCCCAGGCCACCGCCGTGTCCCTGGACACGCCGCTGCAGGCGCTGGGGTTCACGGTCTTCGACACCGAGACCACCGGACTGCACCCGGAAGCCGGCGACGAAGTCATCGCCATTGCCGGGGTGCGTATCGTGCGCTCGCAGCGCCTGCCGGACGAACAGTTCCAGCGCCTGGTGTACCCGCGCCGCCCCATCCCGAAGGAATCCATCCGCTGGCACGGCATCACCGACCGTGAAGTGGCCGAGGCGCCACCCATCGAGGACGTGCTGCCGGAGTTCCGGCGCTTCGTGGGCGACGACGTGCTGGTGGCCCACAATGCCGACTTCGACATGTGCTTTCTGCGCATCAAGGAGCCGCTGGCGCGGGTGCATTTCGACAACCCGGTGCTGGACACCCTGCTGCTGTCCCTGCACCTGGACGGCGACCTGGAGGACCACACCCTGGAGGCCATCGCCGGGCGGCTGGGAGTCACTGTCAACGGCCGCCACACGGCGCTGGGCGACGCGGTGGCCACGGCGGACGTGTTCCTGGGGCTGCTGGAGCGGGCCCGGCAGGCCGGCATCGTCACCCTGGGCCAGGCACTGGAGGCCAGCCGGCGCACCCTGGAGGCGCGCCTGCGGAGCGCCGGCCAATGACGCCCACGGGGGCCGAACGCGGCAACGGCGCCCGCAGCCGCCGTCTCCCCGAGCGCCTCGCCGCGCTGTTCGGCGCCGGCGTCCTGGCCCTCAATTACCCCCTGCTGGCGCTATTCTCCAGAGATCTGCGCGTGCTGGGCGTCCCGCTGCTCCACGTCTATCTGCTGCTGGCCTGGGCCGCGCTGATCGCCGCCATCGCCCTGCTGATGCGCCCCCGGCGCGGCGCCGAGAGCCGGACCGGGGGCCATCCCCCAGCCGAGCAGAAAATCGGCGACTGAGATGGGCAACGACTGGGTCATCATCAGCATCTCGGCGGCCTACCTGGCATTGCTGTTCGGCATCGCCTACTACGCCGACCGGCGCTGGGACCGGGGCCGTTCCCTGGCAGCCAACCCCTACGTCTACACCCTCTCCATCGCCGTCTACTGCACCGCCTGGACCTTCTACGGCAGCGTCGGCCGGGCCGCCACTGCCGGGGTCGGATTTCTGCCCATCTACCTGGGACCCACCCTGATGGCGGCGCTGTGGTGGCTGGTGCTGCGCAAGATCATCCGCATCTGCAAGGTACACCGCATCACCTCGATCGCGGATTTCATCGCCTCGCGCTACGGCAAGAGCATGCTGCTCGGGGGACTCGCCTCGGCCATCGCGGTGATTGCCATCACCCCCTACATCGCCCTGCAGCTGAAGGCCATTTCCACCAGCTACGACGTGCTGCGCCACTACCCCGACCTGCACCAGTCGAGCATCGGCGGCGGCATCTGGACGGACAGGGCCTTCTATGTGGCGGTGCTGCTGGCGGTATTCTCCATCCTGTTCGGCACCCGGCACCTGGATGCCACCGAGCGCCACGAGGGCATGGTGCTGGCCATCGCCTTCGAGTCGGTGGTGAAGCTGGCGGCCTTCCTGGCAGTGGGCCTGTTCGTCACCTTCGGCCTGTACGACGGACCAGGGGCGCTGTTCGAGCAGGCGGCAGCGCTACCCGAGGCCGCGCGGCTGTTCACCATGCAGGCCCTGCCCGGGGGCTACGCCAACTGGCTCACCCTCACCGTGCTGTCCATGTCGGCGATCCTGTTCCTGCCCCGCCAGTTCCAGGTCACCGTGGTCGAGAACGTCAACGAGGACCACGTCCGCACGGCGATGTGGCTGTTCCCCCTCTACCTGCTGGTGATCAACCTGTTCGTGCTGCCCATCGCCATGGGCGGGCTGCTGCACTTCCCGGACGGCACGGTGGTCCCAGACACGTTCGTACTGACCCTGCCTCTGGCAGAGGGGCAGCCGCTGCTGGCCACGTTCGTGTTTCTGGGGGGGCTGTCCGCCGCCACCGGGATGGTGATCGTGGCCACCATCGCCCTGTCGATCATGGTCAGCAACGACCTGGTGATGCCGCTGCTGCTGCGCATCCGCGCCCTGCACCTGGGCGAGCACGTGGACATGAGCCGGCTGATTCTGGTGGTGCGCCGGGTGGTGATCGTGGCCATCCTGCTGCTGGGCTACGCCTACTACTACCTGATCGGCGAATCCTACACCCTGGTCACCATCGGCCTGGTGTCCTTCGCCGCCGCCGCCCAGTTCGCGCCCCCCATCCTGATCGGCATGTACTGGCGGGGCGCCGGGCGCTACGGAGCCATCGCCGGCCTGTGCGGCGGCATCCTGGTGTGGGCGTACACGCTGCTGCTGCCCTCCTTCGCCCGCTCCGGCTGGCTGCCGGACGCCTTCCACATCAGCGGCCCTGGGGGCGTCAGCGCATTGCACCCCCAGGCCCTGTTCGGTCTCACCGGGCTGGATCCCATGACCCACTCCGTGTTCTGGAGCCTGCTGGTAAACATCGGCCTGCTGGTGGGGGTGTCGCTGTTCGAGCGCCAGCGGGACATCGACCGCATTCAGGGCGCGCTGTTCGTGGAGGCCTTCCAGCGCTCCGACCAGGAGACCCGCTACTGGCGCGGCAGTGCCACGGTGGGGGACCTCCACGGCCTGCTGGCCCGTTTCCTGGGCAGCGTGCGCTCCGAGGCCGCCCTGCGCGAGCACCTGCTGCGCCGCGACCTGCCCTATTACCCGGAGCGGGGCGCCGATCCCGAGCTGGTGGGCTATGCCGAGCGGCTGCTGGCCGGCCATATCGGCGCCGCGTCGGCCCGGGTGATGATGGGGTCGGTGGTCCAGGGCGAGGCGCTCACCTTCGAGGGGGTGCTGGAGATCCTGGACGCAACCTCCCAGGCCATCGAGTACAGCCGCCGCCTGGAGCAGAAGTCCCGGGAGCTGGAACAGGCCACCGCCCAGCTGCGGGCCGCCAACGAGCGCCTCAAGGAGCTGGACCGGCTGAAGGACGAGTTCGTGTCCATGGTGAGCCACGAACTGCGCACCCCGCTCACCTCCATCCGGGCCTTCGGCGAGATCCTGCTCAACAACGAGGACGTGGACGAGCAGCAGCGCCGCGAGTTCCTCGGCATCGTGGTGAAGGAATCGGAGCGCCTGACCCGGCTCATCAACCAGGTGCTGGATCTGTCCAAGATCGAGAGCGGCTGGTCCGGCTGGAGCCTGGAGGACGTGGACCTGCGCGAGGTGCTGACCGAATCCCAGGCGGCGGTGCACCAGCTCTACGCCGACAAGCGGGTGGCCCTGGAGCCACGGCTGCCGGAGGGCGCCTGCCTGATCAAGGGCGACCGCGACCGGCTGATGCAGCTGGTGATCAACCTGCTCTCCAATGCCGTTAAGTTCTGTCCGGCGGACGAGGGCCGGGTCGTTCTCTCCCTGGAGCGGGTGCCCGCCGGCTTCCGGCTTGAAGTGGCCGACAACGGCCCGGGAATCCCTCCGGCGGAGCGCTCGCGGATCTTCGACAAGTTCCACCAGGTGACCAGCCAGCAGGCCGGCAAGCCCCAGGGCAGCGGGCTCGGGCTTGCCATCTCCCGGCGCATCGTGGAGCTGCACTGGGGGCACATCTGGGTGGAGAGCGAGCCGGGCGAGGGCGCGCAGTTCCTGGTGGAGCTGCCGGAAGCCGGCGGCGAGCACTGCGACGTGGCGGCACCGGTGCACACGGAGGAGCGGGTGCGGGCCTGAGGGGGACTGAGGACTGAGGACTGAGGACTGAGGACTGAGGACTGAGGACTGAGGACTGAGCAACGCATGAGCCAGCCCCGGCGCCTGTCAAGGCCCCTCTTCCACTCAGATCACAGTCCTCAGTCCCTTTCACTTTCCATGCTGGGTTTCGCTGCGCTCTACCCACCCTACGCCCAGGGGCCCGGTCACCGAGGTTCAGCTCGCCACCTGTGCCACTCAGTCCTCTGTCCTTTCAACTCGATTCTTATGACTCAGCCCTCGCCAACCCGGAGGCCCCATGCCCACCCTTGAAGGACGCACCCTGTTCATCACCGGCGCCAGCCGCGGGGTCGGTCTCGCCATCGCCCTGCGGGCCGCCCGGGACGGCGCCAACGTCGTGGTGGCCGCCAAGACCGAGACGCCCCATCCCAAGCTGCCGGGCACCATACACAGCGCGGCGCAGGAGATCGTCGCCGCCGGCGGCCAGGCCCTGCCGGTGGCCACCGACATCCGCGACCAGGCCTCGGTGGAGGCGGCGGTGGCGGCAGCCGTGGAGCGCTTCGGCGGCATCGACATCCTGGTCAACAACGCCAGCGCCATCGCGCTCGCGGGCACCCTGGAGCTGCCCCTGAAGCGCTACGACCTGATGCAGCAGGTCAACGCCCGGGGCACCTACCTGTGCAGCCAGAAATGCCTGCCCCACCTGCTTGCCGCCGACAACCCACATGTGCTGACCCTGTCGCCGCCTTTGAACCTGAATCCGAAGTGGTTCGCCGGCCATGTGGGCTACACCATCGCCAAGTACGCCATGAGCATGTGCGTGCTGGGCATGGCCGAGGAATTCCGCGACCGGGGAGTGGCCTTCAACGCCCTCTGGCCCCGCACCCTGCTGAAGACCGCGGCCGTGGACAACCTGCTCGGCGGGCCGCGCATGTCCGCCCGCGGCCGCCACCCCGAGATCGTGGCGGACGCCGCCCACTGCATCCTGACCCGGGACGCCCGCGGCTGCACCGGCAACTTCTTCATCGATGAGGAGGTGCTGCGGGAGGCGGGCGTCACCGACTTTCGGGGCTACCAGGTGGACCCGGAACTGCCGGAAGACGAGCTGGCGGTGGACCTGTTCCTCGATGGTTGAGCCGGAGGCCCGGGGCCCAGGCCAGGCCAGGCCGCCGTAGGAGCGGCTTCAGCCGCGAATCTTCGCCGGGCGCCCTGGAATGGTAATCGCGGCTGAAGCCGCTCCTACATTCTTCGCCATGGTTCCGGGGCTGCTTCCAGCCGCCCCAGGCGCACCACCAGAGGCCACACCACCCGCCTGCTCTCGCCCCAGGCGGGGCGCAGGCGCGGCGCCAGCCAGGAAATGGGTGATTCCCCGGCGTCCCGGGCCCGGCGCACCGCCGACCAGGTCCCGAGGTACGCCAGCATGTCGTCGGCGCTCCAGTCCCGCTCCACCGCGAACTCCGGCGCGGGCAGTTCCTGCAGCGGCATGGGGATGTTCCGGATGCCGGCCCCCACCAGGCGCCGCTGGGGCGGCCAGTGGGGGCCCACCACCCGGTCGTGAAACTCCCGCAACAGGCCGTCCAGTCCGCCCCCCGCTCGGGCGAGGTCGTAGCTCCAGGCGGCCAGCAGGCCGCCCGGCGCCAGCACCCGCCGCACTTCCCGGAAAAAGCGCGGGTGATCGAACCAGTGCAGCGCCTGAGCCACCGTGACCAGGTCCACGCAGCCGTCCGCCAGGGGCGCCGCCTCGGCCAGGGCCGCCAGGTAACAGACCCCCTCGGCGCGCTGGCCGGCGGCCAGCTGGGCCCGGGCGCCGTCCGTGGCCACTACCCGCGCGAAGTGCCGGGCCAGGGGCACGGCGGCCTGGCCGCTGCCGGTGGCGCAGTCCCAGGCCAGCTCCCGGCGGCGGGCGGCATCGGCCAGCCAGTCGAACAGGGCCGGCGGGTAGCCGGGCCGGTAGCGGGCGTAGTCCTGGGCGTGGCCCGAGAAGTGATCCTGGAAACCCTGGCTCAGGGCAGACCCTCCCCCCCCGTGTTCCCGTGCCATGTTCGGTTGGCCTAGCGGCCTGTCGGCCTTGGGTGCCCGTCGCGAGCCGAGCGGGAAAGCGAGGCCAGTTTTTCGGTATTTCTCATGAGGGTGTTTACAAACTATTTTACGCGCCTCATTGCCCGCCACACCGCCATGGGGTGCAGCGACAGTCGTGCTCCGGGCCTCGGCACGGCCTTGGACACCGCCGCCGTAGACCCACGTTGCGAAGAAACGTGGGGGCCAGCGTAGCAAACGCCAAGGTGCCAATCGCCGAGCCCGCGTGCCCGAACCGATCCGCGGGACCGATGCCATCGCCCGATGGCAGGTTGTCTGCGCAACCTGCCCTACGGCGGGCTTCGCTCGGCACCAGGCGGGATCCCTACCCCAGGCTACCGCGTGCCTTATTTTGTAAACACCCTCTCAGTGCCCGGGCCCGACCGCGCTGGTCGGCCCAAAAAAAACCCCGCCGCGGCCAGGCCGGGGCGGGTGGGGTCGGGTCAGTCTGGGACCGGACAACGCCGGCCCCGGCAACGCGCCTCAGGCGCTGGCGTCTTCGCTGAGGGCCTTCATGCTGAGGCGGATGCGCCCCTGGCGGTCGACCTCCAGCACCTTGACCTCGACGCTATCTCCCTCGCTCAGCTCGTCGGCCACGCTCTCCACCCGCTTGTTGGAGATCTGGGAGATATGCAGCAGGCCGTCGCGGCCAGGCAGGATGTTCACGAACGCGCCGAAGTCCATCAGCCGCACCACCCGGCCCTGGTAGACCCGGCCCACTTCCACGTCGGCGGTGAGCAGCTCGATACGACGCTTGGCCTCCTCGCCGGCGGCCTTGTCCACTGAGGCGATGGTCACGGTGCCACCGTCGTTGATGTCGATGGTGGTGCCGGTCTCTTCGGTCAGCGCGCGGATGGTGGCCCCGCCCTTGCCGATCACGTCGCGGATCTTCTCGGGGTCGATCTTCATGGTGATCAGCCGCGGCGCATAGGCGGACATCTCGCCCCGGGGCTGGCTGATCACCCGGCTCATCTCACCCAGGATGTGCAGCCGGCCTTCCCGGGCCTGGTCGAGGGCCTGCTCCATGATCTCCCGGGTGATCCCGTTGATCTTGATGTCCATCTGCAGGGCGGTGACGCCATCGCTGCTGCCGGCCACCTTGAAGTCCATGTCGCCGAGGTGGTCCTCGTCGCCGAGGATGTCGCTCAGCACCGCGAAACCGTCCGGCTCCTTGATCAGGCCCATGGCGATGCCGGCCACAGGGGCCTTGATGGGAACCCCGGCATCCATCAGGGACAGGCTGGTGCCGCAGACGGTGGCCATGGAGCTGGAACCGTTGGACTCGGTGATCTCGGAGACCACCCGGAGCACATAGGGACAGTCTTCCGGCGCGGGCATCACGGCCTCGACGCCGCGCTTGGCCAGCTTGCCGTGGCCGATCTCCCGGCGCTTTGGCCCGGCCATGAAGCCGGTCTCGCCCACGCAGTAGGGGGGAAAGTTGTAATGGAGCATGAACGGCTCTTTGCGCTCCCCCTCGATCGCGTCGATGATCTGGGCGTCCCGGCCGGTGCCCAGGGTCGTGACCACGACGGCCTGGGTTTCGCCGCGGGTGAAGATCGCCGAGCCGTGGGTACGGGGCAGTGTCCCCACCTCCACGGTGATAGGCCGCACCGTGCGGGTGTCACGGCCGTCGATACGTCGCTCACCCCGCAGGATGCGGCCCCGGACGATGCGTTTCTCCAGCCCCTTGAAGGCCGCCGCCACCTGGGGTTCCGGGTACCCGCCCTCGACATCGGAGACCAGGGCGGCCATGGCATCCTGCTTGACCTCCGCGATCCGAGTCTGCCGGTCCTGTTTCTCCACCAGGTCGTAGGCCGCGTTCAGGGCTGCCTCGGCCCGGGCGGCCAGCGCCTCCTCCAGGGCCGGGTCCTTGGCGGGGGGCTGCCAGTCCCAGGCAGGCTTGCCGGCCTCGGCGGCCAGTTCATTGACGGCGCCGATGGCGGCCTGCATCTGCTGGTGGCCGAACAGCACGGCATCCAGCATCACCTGCTCCGGCAGCAGATCCGCCTCGGACTCCACCATCAGCACCGCCTGCTCGGTGCCGGCCACCACCAGATCCAGCTGGGAGTCCGCCAGCTCACTGAGCGTGGGATTAAGCAGGAACTGCCCGTCCCGATAGCCGACCCGGGCGGCGCCGATGGGTCCGTCGAAGGGGATGCCCGACACCGCCAGGGCGGCGGAGGTGCCGATCAGCGCGGGGATGTCCGGATCCACCTCGGGGTTCAGGGAGATGACGGTGGCGATCACCTGGATCTCGTTGGTGAACCCGGCGGGGAACAGCGGCCGGATGGGCCGGTCGATGAGGCGACAGACCAGGGTTTCCTTTTCGGTCGGCCGGCCTTCACGCTTGAAGAACCCGCCGGGGATCTTGCCGGCAGCGTAGGTGCGCTCCTGGTAGTTGACTGTCAGCGGGAGGAAATCCCGCGCCGGGTCGCCGCTGCGGCGGGCCACCACGGTCACCAGCACCACGGTCTCGGACATCTCCACCAACACTGCGCCGGTGGCCTGGCGAGCCAGCCGACCGGTTTCCAGGGTGACGGTATGATTGCCGTACTGAAAGGACTTCTTGATCGGAGTTGGAGTCACAACTTGCTCACATTCTGCCGGTAGGATGGAGGGTTACTTGCGCAGGCCCAGTCGCTGGACGATCGCCTGATAGCGCTCGCGGTCCTTTCGCTTGAGGTAATCCAGCAGGCTTCGGCGCTGGTTCACCAGCTTCAGAAGGCCCCGCCGGGAGTGGTGGTCCTTCTTGTGGGTGGAGAAATGGCCGGTCAGGTGCTGGATGCGCGCGGTCAGCAGCGCCACCTGCACCTCCGGGGAGCCGGTATCGCCGTTGGACCGTTGGAAGTCCTGGACGATTTCCCTTTTCTTCTCGGCAGTCAGTGACATCGACAACTCCTGGCAATCCGGTAGGTGGAAAGACTAGGTATTCTAAACGCGCCTGGCGGGCCGGACAAGCTAACTAGGCAGCAGCACAGAGTTTTTCCTGCGCCCTCGCGCAGCGGTCGCGGCTCAGCCCCGGGCCGTCGCCAGCAGCCGCTTGGGAGCCACCCGGCCGTCGTCTAGCACGGTGCCCATGCCCAGGAAGCGCCCCCCCTGGCCGTAGAGCCGCACCCAGCCGCCAGCCTCGGGGGCCCGGGGCACGAACACCGGCTGGCCCTGGCGCAGGTAGAACGCCACATCGGCGCTGAGATGCAGGTCCGGCCACTCGGTGAGTGCGGCCTCCAGGGGCAGCAGCAGGGCATCCAGCGCATCGACGCCCTGCTCCGCCGCGCTCTCCAGGGCGCCCAGAGTATGCATCCGCGGCGCCTCGAAGGGGCCAAGCCCGGTGCGCCGCAGCGCACTGACGTGAGCGCCAGGCCCGAGGGCGGCGCCGATGTCCTCCACCAGCGTGCGCACGTAGGTGCCCTTGGAGCAGGCCACCTCCAGCTGCACCTCGGTGGCGGAGCGGGCCAGCGCCCGGAGCTCGTGGATCCATACCTGGCGCGGCGCGCGTTCCACCTCGACGCCCTGGCGGGCCAGACGGTAGAGCCGCTCGCCCTTGTGCTTCACCGCCGAGTACATCGGCGGGATCTGCTGGATCTCACCCCGGAACCGAACCAGCACTGACTCCAGCTCGCTGTCGGTGAACGCCGGCACGTCGTGCTCTTCGAGCACACGGCCCTCGGCGTCACCGGTCTCCGTCACCACGCCCAGGCGGCAGGTGACCGCGTAGCGCTTGTCGGCCCCCAGCAGGAAGGAGGACACCTTGGTGGCCTCGCCGAAGCACAGCGGCAGCAGGCCGGTGGCCAGCGGGTCGAGGCTGCCGGTGTGCCCGGCCTTGCGGGCCCGGTAGAGGCGCTTCACGCTCTGCAGGGCCGCATTGGAGGTGAGTCCCGCGGGCTTGTCCAGAAGCAGGATCCCGCTGATGTCCCGGCCTTTATTGCGTGCCATGTGCTGTCCGCTGTGCTGGCGGCGGCGGGCCTCAGCCCCGGCCGGCGTCGCTGTCGCTGTCGTCGCTGCCCGGGGCCACCTGGTCGATGAGACGGCTCAGCCGGGCACCGCGATCAAAGGAGTCGTCGTAGTGGAAGCGCAGCACCGGCACGGTGCGCAGGCGCATGCGCCGCCCGAGCTGGCCGCGCAGGAAACCCGCCGCGTGGTTGAGCACATCCACGGCCGCCCGGGACTCTTCCGGCTCGGCCCCGAGCACGGTGACCATGACATCCGCCACCCCCAGGTCGCGGCTGACCTTCACCTCGGAGACGGTCACCGAGCCCAGCCGGGGGTCGGACATCTCGTCGCGCACGGCCTCGGCCAGCTCGCGCTGGAGCTGGTCGGCCACCCGGCGGGTGCGGGGGAAATCCCTGGGCATAAAGCTATCCTCGCAGCCGTCACCGAGGCGCCGGCGCAGCCTCAGAGCTCGCGCTTGACCTCGGTGCGCTGGTAGCACTCGATCTGGTCGCCGGGCTTCACGTCGTTGTAGTTCTTCACGCCGATGCCGCACTCGGTGCCGGAGCGCACTTCGTTGACGTCGTCCTTGAAGCGCCGCAGGGACTCCAGCTGGCCCTCGTAGATGACCACGTTGTTGCGCAGCACGCGGATCGGGTTCTGGCGCTTGACAACGCCGTCCACCACCAGGCAGCCGGCGATGTTGCCAAGGGTGGAGGAGCGGAACACGTCCTTGACCTCGGCCAGGCCGATTATCTCTTCGCGCACCTCCGGCTGGAGCATGCCGCTGATGGCACTCTTCAGCTCGTCGATGGCGTCGTAGATGACGCTGTAGTAGTGGAGCTCAACGCCGGACTCCTGGGCCAGCTTGCGGGCCTTGGCGTCGGCGCGGACGTTGAAGCCGATCAGCAGGGCGTCGGAGGCCAGGGCCAGGTTGACGTCGGACTCGTTGATGCCGCCCACGCCACTGGCCACCACATTGATCTTCACCTCGTCGGTGGACAGGTTCTGCAGGGACTGCTGCAGGGCCTCGACACTGCCCTGCACGTCGCCTTTTATCAGGACGTTGACCGTGGTGACCTCGCCCTCGCCCATGGTGGCAAACAGGTCTTCCATGGAGGCGGCCTTCTGAGCCTGGAGGCGCTTGTCGCGGGACTTGTTCCGGCGGAACTCCGCCACTTCCCGGGCGCGGCGCTCGTCGGCCACCACCAGCATGTCGTCGCCGGCCTCGGGCAGGCCGGAGAGGCCCAGCAGCACCACCGGCATCGACGGCCCGGCCTCCTCCACCCGGCGGCCGGCTTCGTCCTCCAGCGCCCGGACCCGGCCGAACTCGGCGCCGGAGAGCACCACGTCCCCCTGGCGCAGCCGGCCGGCCTGGACCAGCACCGTGGCTACCGGCCCCCGGCCCTTGTCCAGGCTGGACTCCAGCACCACGCCCCGGGCCGGGCAGTCGGCCACCGCCTTGAGCTCCAGCAGCTCGGCCTGCAACAGCAACGCCTCCAGCAGGTCGTCGATACCGTCGCCGGTCTTGGCGGAGACCTCGATGAACTGGGTGTCGCCGCCCCACGCCTCGGGGATCAGGTTCCGCTGGGCGAGCTCGTTCTTCACCCGGTCGGGATCCGCCTCGGGCTTGTCGATCTTGTTCACGGCCACCACCAGGGGCACGCCGGCGGCCTTGGCGTGCTTGATGGCCTCCTCGGTCTGAGGCATCACCCCGTCGTCGGCGGCCACCACCAGGATGACCACGTCGGTCATCTGGGCGCCGCGGGCACGCATGGCGGTGAAGGCCTCGTGGCCGGGGGTATCCAGGAAGGTGACGATGCCCCGCTCGGTCTCCACGTGGTAGGCGCCGATGTGCTGGGTGATGCCACCGGCCTCGCCGGCCGCGACCCGGGTGCGGCGGATGTAGTCCAGCAGCGAGGTCTTGCCGTGGTCCACGTGGCCCATGATGGTGACCACCGGCGGGCGCGGCTCGGACTCGCCCTCCGGTTCCTCGCCAGCGGAGGCCAGCACCCGTTCTTCCAGGTCGTCCTCGCGCACCACCTTGGCCTTGTGGCCAAGCTCCTCGACCAGTAGCACGGCGGTGTCCTGGTCCATGGGCTGGTTGATGGTGGCCATCACCCCCTGCTTCATCATTTCCTTGATGAGGTCGGCCGCCTTGACGCTCATGCGCTGGGCCAGGTCGCCGACGGTGATGGTCTCGGGCACCTGGACTTCGCGCACCACCGGCGCGGTGGGCCGCTCGAAACCGTGGTGGAGCTGCTCCCCGGCGCCACCCGGAGTGGGCCGCACCCGGCGTCCGCCGCGTCCGGCGGCGACCTTGATCTGCTCGCGGCCCTTCTTGCGGGCCTTGCCCTTGGGCTTGGCGGTCGTGGTCTTGCGGGCGGCGCGCTCCTCGGCCTCGCGCTCGCGGCGCTCCTCGGCCGCGATACGCTTGCGCTCGCGCTCCTCTTCCTTGGCCCGATGTTCCGCCTCCTCCGGGGTCTCCTCCGGGGGGGGCGGCGGCTCGGCGGCCGCCGCCGGGCCTGCGGCCGCGACGGTCTGCTTCTCGGCAGCCTGGCGGGCGGCCTCTTCCTCGGCCTGGCGGGCCGCCTCGGCCTCTTCCTCCTGGCGGCGCTGCTCGTCGCGCTCGGCGCGCAGGCGCTCTTCCTCAGCCCGGCGTGCCTCCTCTTCGGCGCGCCGCTCCTCGGCCTTGGCCAGGTCGGTCTGGAGGGCCGCGCGCAGCTGATCGGCCTCGCGCTCGTGGGCTTCCGCCTCCACCACGCTGCGCTTGACGTAGGTGCGCTTCTTGCGCACTTCCACGTTCACTGTGCGGGTCGAACGCTGGCCCCGCGGGCCGGGAGCGCCGCCGGAAGGGAGCCGGATCTGGCTGTGACTCTTGCGCCGCAGGGTGATCTGCTTGGGACCGGGTCCTTCCTCGTCCTCCCCCTTGCCGTGGGCACGGCGCAGGTGGGTCAGCAGCGCCGACTTGTCGGAGTCGGATATGGGCGAGTCGGCCTGGCGCTCCTCCAGGCCCGCGTCCCGCAACTGCACCAGGAGGCGGTCGACGGGAATGCCGACTTCCTCCGCGAATTCTCTGACCGTCACACTCGCCATGTTCACCTACCTCTGCTCTCCCTCGTCACCTCGGGAGCGCCCACCGGGGCGCGCCGGGCGCGGCCTTCGCGCCCCGGCGTCAGCTGCTGTTCTCGTTCGCGAACCAGGGCTCGCGGGCCTTCATGATCAGCGCCGCCGCGCGCTCGGCGTCCATGCCCTCGAACTCCATCAATTCATCCACCGACAGCTCCGCCAGGTCATCCATGGTCACCACACCGGTGGCGGCCAAGGCATTCGCCAGCGACGGGTCCATGCCCTCCATGTCCAGGAGATCCTCTGCCGGCGGCTCGCTGGCCTCGGCCTGCTCCTCCTGGGCGATCTCCCGGGTGAGCAGCACATCCCGGGCGCGGGAGCGCAGCGCCTCCACGGTGTCCTCGTCGAACTCGGCGATCTGCAGCAGCTCGGAGGCCGGCACATAGGCCACCTCCTCGACGCTGGAGAAGCCTTCCTGGACGAGGATCAGGGCGACCTCCTCGTCCACCGACAGTTCCTCCTGGAACATGCCCACCAGGCGCTCAGCCTCTTCCTCGTTCTTGGCCTGGGCCTGCTCTGCGGTCATCACGTTGAGCTCCCAGCCGGTGAGCTCGCTGGCCAGGCGCACATTCTGGCCGCCCCGGCCGATGGCCTGGGAGAGGCTCTCCTCCGCCACCGCGATGTCCATGGCGTGGCGGTCCTCATCCACCACGATGGACTCGACTTCCGCCGGCGCCATGGCGTTGATTACGAACTGGGCCGGGTTTTCATTCCATAGAATGATGTCGATGCGCTCTCCGGCCAGTTCGTTGGACACTGCCTGCACGCGTGAACCGCGCATGCCGACGCAGGCCCCCACCGGGTCGATGCGGTTGTCCAGGCCGCGCACGGCAATCTTGGCACGCTGGCCCGGATCCCGGGCGGCGCCCTTGATCTGCAGCAGCTCCTGGCCGAACTCCGGCACCTCCAGCTTGAACAGCTCCATGAGGAATTCCGGCGCGGTGCGGCTGACGAACAGCTGGGGACCGCGGCTCTCGGCGCGCACTTCCTTGAGCCAGCCCCGCAGCCGGTCGCCGGTGCGCACCTGCTCCCGGGGGATCAGGTACTCCCGGGGAATGAAGGCCTCGGCATTGGCGCCCAGGTCCAGGAACACGTTGCCCCGCTCGACGCGCTTGACCATGCCGGTGACCAGCTCGCCCTCCCGGTCCTGGTAGGCCTCGACCACCTTGGCCCGCTCGGCCTCGCGCACCTTCTGCACGATGACCTGCTTGGCGGTCTGGGCGGCGATGCGACCGAAGTCCACCGACTCCATGGGCTCCTCCACGAAGTCGCCCACCTCCAGGCCGGGGTCGGACTTGCGTGCCTCGGAGAGGTGAATCTGACGCTCGGGAGCCTCCAGTTCCTCCTCGTCGTCAATGACCTCCCAGCGCCGGAAGGTGCTGTAGTGGCCCGAACTGCGGTCAATGGCCACCCGGGCATCGATATCCTCCGGGTGGCGCTTGCGGGTCGCGGAGGCGAGTGCCGCCTCGACGGCCTCGAAAATGACCTCCTTGTCGACGCCCTTCTCGTTGGAGATGGCCTCGACAACCAGCAGCACCTCTTTGTGGTTCATGCTCGACTCTCCACCTGAACTCGCGCTCAGGGCTCCAGTTCCAGATGCGCCTTCTCGACCCGCGCCAGGGGCACCCGGTAGAGGGTGCCGTCCTCTTCCTCCACCAGCACTTCCTCACCTTCGAGGCCGCGCAGCACGCCGTGCAGCCGGCGCCGGCCGGCGATGATGCCGCTGATGCGCAGGTGGATGCGCTCGCCAGCGAAACGCTGGTAGTCGGCGGCCTTGAACAGCGGCCGATCCAGGCCGGGCGAGGACACCTCCAGGGTGTATTGCTCCGGCAGCGGATCCTCCACGTCCAGGACGCCGCTGATCTGGTGGCTCACCCGGGCGCAGTCTTCCAGCGAGATGCCGTCCGGGTGGTCTATGTAGACCCGCAGCAGCGCACTGCCTCGGCTGCGTGCCAGCTGCAGCCCCACCAGTTCGTAGCCGAGCCCGGCAACCACCGGCGCCAGCAGATCCGAAAGGGTGTCGGCACCGGCCATCCCCGGAGGCCCTCCGAAAACAAAAAATGGGCCCGAGGCCCATTGGTGCGACTTAAGGAAGCGGTAATCGATTCCTTGATGAAACGCCGCTGCAGCCTGCGGTGCGGGCTACAAAAAAAGGCCGCGAGCGGCCTTTTCAAGGTGCCTGGTAGCGGGGGCAGGATTTGAACCTGCGACCTTCGGGTTATGAGCCCGACGAGCTGCCAGACTGCTCCACCCCGCAATTGATGCCGCGTATTGTAGGGATACATCCGAGGCGTTGCAAGGTCCGGACCGGGGCCGCCCGAAGCGGGGACAACCAGTCATCCGCTACAGGCCCAGCGCCGCCCGGCAGGCACTGATCAGCGAATTGGGGAACAGCCCCAGAAACAGCACGGCCGCGCCGTTCACCGCCGTGATGGCCCGCAGCCCGCCCGGGGCCTCAAGCGGCAGCGCCTCCGCCTCCTCCACGCGGTCGAAGTAGACGAACTTCAGAACCCGCAGATAGTAGAAGGCGCCGATCACGGCGAACAGCACGGCGACGGTGGCGAGCCACAAGTGGCCGGTCTCCACGACGGACTTCAGCACCAGCCACTTGGCGTAGAAGCCCACCGTCCCCGGAATCCCGGTCATCGAGAACATGAGAATCAGCATCACGAAGGCGAAGCCGCTGTGGCGGTCGTTGAGGCCCTTCATGTCCTCCAGCCGGTCGGCCTCAAATCCCCGGCGAGAGAGCAGGATGACCATGCCGAAGGCGCCGGCGGCCATCAAACCGTAGGAAATGGCGTAGAACAGCGCCGCGGAATATCCCTCGTCGGTGCCGGCGATGAAACCCAGCAGCAGGAAGCCGATGTGGGAGATGGTTGAGTAGGCCAGCATGCGCTTGATGTTGGTCTGCACCAGGGCGAACACATTGCCCACGAACAGCGAGCCCACCGCCAGCAGATACAGCATGACCTGCCACTGGTCCACCAGGCTGGCCAGGCCATCGCCGATCAGCCGGATGAACAGCGCCACCGCCGCCACCTTGGGGGCGGTTCCCACGAACAGCGTGGAGGGGGTGGGAGCCCCCTGGTAGACGTCGGGAATCCACATATGGAAGGGCACCGCGCCGAACTTGAAGGCCACCCCCACCAGCGAGAAGGTCAGGCCGAAGGCCAGCAGCTGCCCACCGCCGCCCTCGCGGCCCACCTCGGCGATGCGTTCCAGGTCCAGAGAACCGGTCGCCCCGTAGATCATGGACATGCCGTAGAGCAGCATGCCCGAAGACAGGGCGCCCAGGAGGAAATACTTCATGGCCGCCTCGGAACCGTCCCGGGAGTCCCGGTCGAAGGCCACCATGGCGTACAGGGACAGGGACAACAGTTCCAGGCCGAGGTAGAGGGTCAGCATGCTGCCGGCGGAAGCCATCACCAGCATGCCCAGCACGGCAAACAGGCCCAGCAGGAAATACTCGCCCTTCAGCAGCCCCCGCTGGCGCAGGTAGTCCCGGCTATAGCCCAGGGCCAGTGCCGAGAGCAGGCAGATGGCGACCTTCAGCACGGCGGCCAGGTTGTCGGCCACGTAAGTGCCGCTGAAGGTAGTGGTGTCCTGGCCCCAGTTGGCCTGCACCGCCAGCCAGGCCGCCACCAGCAGGGATGCCTGGGCCAGGTAGAAGGCCGGCGCACTCTCCCGCCCCCGGGCGAACAGGTCCACCACCAGCACCACGCAGGCCATGGCCAGCAGCCAGATCTCCGGCAGCGCCAGGGCGAATTGCGGCATCTCGAAGTTCATTGCTTCTCCCATCACGGCAGCCGCACCACCTGCAGGAACAGATTCTCAAGCGAGGCTTCCATCACCTCCACCAGGGGCGCCGGCCACAGGCCCAGCAGCAGGGTCATCACCGCCAGCACGCCCAGCACCACGAACTCCCGGGTGTTGATGTCTTCCAGGGCGGCCACCTGTTCGTTGGCGATCTCGCCGTACATCACCCGCTTCACCATCCACAGGGTGTAGGCCGCACCCAGCACCAGGGTCAGGGCCGCCAGGAAGGCGTACCAGAAACTGGCCTTGAAGCTCGCCAGGATGACCATGAACTCGCCGACAAAGCCCGAGGTGCCGGGCAGCCCGGCGTTGGCCATGGCGAACAGCACGAAGAAGGCGGCGAACATGGGCATGCGGTTCGCCACCCCGCCATAGTCCTTGATCATGCGCGTGTGCATCCGGTCATAGAGCACGCCAACGCAGAGGAACATCGCCGCGGAGATGAAGCCGTGGGAGACCATCTGCACCATGCCCCCCTGCAGGGCCAGCACCCCGCCGCCGTCCACGGCTCCCCCCTGCCGGGCGACGATGTCGAAGATCACGAAAAAGCCCAGCGTCGCGAAGCCCATATGGGCGATCGAGGAGTAGGCGATGAGCTTTTTCATGTCCTCCTGGACCAGGGCCACCAGGCCGATGTAGACCACCGCCACGAGGGACAGGCCGATCACCAGCCAGTCCAGGGTCATGCTGGCCTCCGGCGTGATCGGCAGGCTGAAGCGCAGGAAACCGTAGCCGCCGATCTTCAACAGGATGGCTGCCAGGATCACCGAGCCGCCGGTGGGGGCCTCCACGTGGGCGTCCGGCAGCCAGGTGTGCACCGGCACCATGGGCACCTTGACGGCGAAGGCGGCGAAGAACGCGAGGAAGATGAGGATCTGGGCGTTCAGGGCCAGCGGCAGGCCGTGGTAGTCCAGGATGTAGAAGCTGTCCGCCTGGTAGCTCAGGTAGATGATGGCGATCAGCATCAGCACCGAGCCCAGGAAGGTGTACAGGAAGAACTTCAGGGTCGCATAGACGCGGTTCGCCCCACCCCAGATCCCGATGATCAGGAACATGGGGACAAGCAGCGCTTCCCAGAACACGTAGAACAGGATGGCGTCCAGGGCGCTGAACACGCCCACCAGAATGCCCTCCAGGATCAGGAAGGCCGCCAGGTACTGGGACTGCTTGTACTTGATCACCTCCCAGGCGGCGGCGATGACCAGCACCGTCGCCAGGGTGGTGAGCAGGATGAGCGGCATGGAGATGCCGTCCACGCCCAGGTGGTAGTGGATATCAAAGGCCGGCACCCAGGACGCGCGCTCCACGAACTGCATCTCGGCGGTGCCGGTCTGGAACTGGGTCCACAGCGGCAGGCTGACGACGAAGGTCACCAGCGCGGCCACCAGGGCGACCCGGCGCGCCGCATCTGGGGCGCGATCCCCCGCCGCCAGCACGAGTCCGCCACCGAAAATAGGCAGCCAGATCACCAGGCTCAGTATGGGCCAGCCTTCACTCATTCGTCGGTTCCTTGCCGGGCATTGGAGAGATGCTGGAAAACGCCCTCCGGGCGTCCCTCAGCCGCGGCGCGGCAGCTCGCCGCAGCGCCAGTGGCGCCGTCGGTCGCCCCCGCGACCGGCGCAGTGGCCCATCCCGGGACCACGGGTATTCCGCCTGGGCTGCTGCCGGCGCCGGCCAGTGCAGTGGCTGCCATGGATGGTCTCAGGCGAACCAGCCCCGGGCCTGGCCCACCACCCAGGTGAGCAGCACCAGGAGCCCCAGGATCATGGCGAATGCGTAGTGGTACAGGAGTCCAGACTGCACCCCGCGGACTGCGGCGGCCAGCCGGCCGATGGTGCGGGCGGTGCCGTCCACCAGGATGCCGTCGATGATCCCGCCGTCTCCCACTTTCCAGAACAACTGGCCGATACGCCGTCCGGCACCGCCGAATATGTCGATGAACAGCACGTCGAAGCCGTACTTGTGCACCAGGATACGGTGTCCGACCGACAGGCTGCCGCGGATCTTCTCCGGCAGGTCGGGGCGCTTGATGTACAGGAACCAGGCCGTGGCCACCCCGGCCAGCAGCAGGTAGAAGGCGGGGTTCACGAAAGCGTGCACGGCGAAGGCGAAAGCGCCGTGGAACAGTTCATGGCCGAGCTGCGCCAGAACGTCGTTGGCCGGCAGCACGAACAGCGCCGGTCCGAAGAAGTCGCCGAACACCATGGCACCCACCGTGAAGAAGCCGATCAGCGCCGATGGCACCGCCAGGGCGATCAGTGGCCACTCCATGGCCGGCAGCACGTAGCGAGGCAGGTGGGACATGTGCTCCCTGGCGTGGGGGTCGATGTTCTCCTTGCCCCAGAACACCATGAAGTACAGGCGGAAGCTGTACAGCGCGGTCACGAACACCCCCAGCAGGGTGAGGATGTAGGCGAGGCCGGCGCCGGGGCGCTCGGCCGCGCCGGCGGCGGCGATGATGGCGTCCTTGGAGTAGTAGCCGGAGAACAGCGGCGTACCCACCAGGGCCAGGGTGCCGATCAGCATGGTGATGTGGGTGATGGGCAGGTACTTGCGCAGGTTGCCCATGCGGCGCATGTCCTGCTCGTGGTGGAGGGCCACGATGATCGCCCCCGCCCCCAGGAACAGCAGCGCCTTGAAGAAGGCGTGGGTCATCAGGTGGAAGATTCCCGCCGCGTAGGCCGAGGCACCGAGGCCGACGAACATGTAGCCCAGCTGCGAGATCGTGGAGTAGGCGATCACCCGCTTGATGTCGTACTGCACCAGGCCGATGAGGCCCAGGAAGAAGGCGGTGACCGCGCCGAGCACCATGACCACGGACAGCGCCGCGTCGGAGAGCTCGAACAGCGGTGACATGCGGGCCACCATGAAGATGCCCGCGGTCACCATGGTGGCGGCGTGGATCAGAGCCGAGATGGGCGTCGGACCCTCCATGGAGTCCGGCAGCCAGACGTGCAGCGGCACCTGGGCAGACTTGCCCATGGCGCCGACGAACAGCAGCAGGCAGGCCAGGGTCGCCACCAGGGTGCCGCCGGACTCGCCGGACAGCGTCATCGCCGGGTCGGCCTGGGCGGCCTCGAACACGCTGTAGTAGTCGAGGCTGCCGTAGTACATCAGCACCGCGGCGATGCCCAGCAGGAAGCCGAAGTCTCCCACCCGGTTCACCAGAAACGCCTTGAGGTTGGCGAATACGGCGCTTTCCTTGTTGTACCAGAACCCGATCAGCAGGTACGACACCAGGCCCACGGCCTCCCAGCCGAAGAACAGCTGGAGGAAGTTGTTGGACATCACCAGCATCAGCATGCTGAAGGTGAACAGGTTGATGTAGCTGAAGAAACGCTGGTAGCCGGAGTCGTCGTGCATGTAGCCGATGGTGTAGATATGCACCATCAACGAGACGAAGGTGACCACCGCCATCATCATCGCGGTGAGCCGGTCCACCAGGAAGCCCACCTCCATGCGGATGCCGTCAGTCACCGCCCAGGTGTAGACCGAGCCATTGAAAATCTGCGCGCCACCCCAGACGTGGGCGGCCAGCACGTACAGCGACAGGACGCAGGACAGCCCCACCGCGATGATGGTCACCCAGTGGGCGCCGGCGCGGCCCACCTGGCGGCCGAACAGGCCGGCGACGATGGCCCCCAGCAGCGGCGCGAGGGGGATGGCGAGATAGATATTCTCCATCGGGTCAGCCCTTCATGGTGTCCAGATCGCCCACGTTGATGGTCTCCCGGTTGCGGAACAGCACCACCAGGATGGCGAGGCCGATAGCCGACTCGGCCGCGG
The DNA here is from genome assembly GCA_964487155.1 of uncultured Ectothiorhodospiraceae bacterium. Classification (GTDB taxonomy): domain Bacteria; phylum Pseudomonadota; class Gammaproteobacteria; order Nitrococcales; family Nitrococcaceae; genus CAZAQB01. The sequence goes on along the minus strand of CAZAQB010000010.1, from coordinate 16,727 downwards.
CCACGGTGAGGATGAAGAAGACGAACACCTGGCCCTGGATGTCCCCCAGGTGCTGGGAGAAGGCGATGAAGTTGAAGTTCACCGCCAGCAGCATGAGCTCGATCGACATCAGCAGCACGATGGCGTTCTTGCGGTTCAGGAAGATCCCCGCCACGCCGAGGCTGAACAGGATGGCCGCCAGTACCAGATAGTTGGACAGTTCAATCATGGTGTCGCCCTGACAGAAATCGGGATGCCCGCCGCCGGCCGCTCAGGCGGCAGCGCGCTCATTTCCGCTGTTGTCGGTTCCCCCAGTCGGCGTTCTGCGAGCCCACCGCCCGGGCCCGCGGAGGACGCTCGTTACTCGCTGCGCTCCGAGGGCACGCTTACCACCCGCAGCCGGTCGCTCTTGCGCACCCGCACCTGGTGCCGGATGTCCTGGTGCTTTGTGCCAGGGCGACGGCGCAGGGTGAGCATGATGGCGGCAACGATGGCCACCAGCAGCACGACCGCAGCAATCTCGAATGGGTATACGTAGACCGTGTACAGCACACTGCCGATCAGGCGCGTGTTGTCTTCTGCGAGACTGGCGGCCGCGGGTACCGCGGGGGCGGTGTCGATGGCCGACGCGCCCACCACCAGCACCATCTCCAGCAGCATCACCAGCCCCACGGCCACGCCCACCGGCAGGTAGCGGGCGAAGCCCTCCCGCAGCGGCGTGATGTTGACGTCAAGCATCATCACCACGAACAGGAACAGCACCATCACCGCGCCCACGTACACCAGCACCAGGGCGATCCCCAGGAATTCGGCCTCGGCCATGACCCAGAGGATGGCGCTGTTGAAGAAGGCCAGCACCAGGAACAGGGCGGCGTGGACCGGGTTGCGCTGGGTGATCACCATCAGCGCGGCGAACACCAGGACGGCCGCGAATATGTAGAAAAGCACCTGCTGGATCACGTCTTAATCGCCCCCTCGGGCCGGTTGGCACGTCCCGGGCCGCTCGCCCGGAGGTCCTCAGCGGTACGGCGCGTCAGCCGCCCGGTCCTTCGCCAGCTGTTCCTCGTACTCGTCGCCCCAGCGCAGCAACTGCTGCTTGGTGGCGATCTGCTCACCCCGCTCCTCGAAGTGGTACTCGAAGACCCGGGTCTCGACGATGGAGTCCACCGGGCAGGACTCCTCGCAGAAGCCGCAGTAGATGCACTTGAAGAAGTCGATGTCGTAGCGGGTGGTGCGGCGTGTGCCGTCGGAGCGCTGCTCGGACTCGATGGTGATGGCAAGCGCCGGGCAGACCGCCTCGCACAGCTTGCAGGCGATGCAGCGCTCCTCGCCGTTGGGATAGCGGCGCAGGGCATGGCGGCCGCGGAAGCGGGGCGACTGGGGCGCGCTCTCGTCCGGGTATTCCAGGGTGTACTTGGCATCGAACAGGTGGCGGCCGGTCAGCCGCATGCCCTGCAGCAGTTCCAGCAGCAGGAAGCTCCTCAGAAAGTCACGGATGGTCTGCATCTGCGCCGCCTCAGAACCAGGGACCGAAACCGGTCAGGATGAAAATGGCCTCCACCACCAGCCACACCACGGTGACCGGAATCAGCACCTTCCAGCCCAGGCGCATGATCTGGTCGTAGCGGTACCGCGGGAAGGTGCCGCGGAACCAGATGTAGCAGAAAAGGAAGAAGCCCACCTTGGCACAGAACCAGAAGATGCCGGGCACCCAGGCCAGCAACGGACCGAGCACCGGCACGCCGTGGAAGGGCGAATACCAGCCGCCCAGGAACATCACCGTGGCGAGGCCGGAAATCATGATCATGTTGGCGTACTCGGCCAGGAAGAACACGGCGAACGCCATGCCCGAGTACTCCACGTGGAAGCCGGCCACGATTTCCGACTCGCCCTCCGCCACGTCGAAGGGCAGCCGGTTGGTTTCCGCCACGCCGGAGATCCAGTAGACCACGAAGATGGGCAGCAGCGGCAGCCAGAACCAGTTCCAGATGGGGCCCGCCTGGGCCTCCACGATGTCCGTCATGTTCAGGCTCTGGGCGGCCATCAGCACGCCCACCAGGGCGAAGCCCATGGCAATCTCGTAGGACACCACCTGGGCACCGGCCCGCAGCGCCCCCAGCAAGGCGTACTTGGAGTTGGATGCCCAGCCCGCGATGATCACGCCATAGACACCCATGGAGGCCATGGCCAGCACGTAGAGCAGCCCGGCATTGACGTCGGCGATCACCATGCCGTCGGACACCGGCAGCACGGCCCAGGCCGCCAGCGCCGTCATCAGCGAGATCATCGGCGCGATCAGGAACAGCAGGCGGTTGGCGCTGGAGGGCAGCACCACCTCCTTCATCAGCAGCTTGAGGGCGTCGGCGATGGGCTGCAGCAGGCCGTAGTAACCCACTCGATTGGGGCCGCGGCGCAGCTGCATCCAGCCGATGATCTTGCGTTCGGCGTAGGTCATGTAGGCCACCGCGAGGAACAGCGGCAGCACCAACGCCACGATCTTCGCGACGATCCAGCCCAGCTCGATGATCATCTCAGCCATGGACGTACCGGCTCCTCCGCCCCCAGAGCACTGCTGCGCGCTGCCCGCGCCACGTCACCATCAGCCCCGCCCCAGCGTCACGGGCCCGGTCAGGGGCCCCAGTCCGGCCGTTCCCTGCAGGCCCGCCGGCAGCCACACCGTGTCCGCTGCCACGGCGTCGTCCACCGCCAGCACCAGCTCGCTCGCGGCGTCCCCCTGCGCGACCCGGACCCGGTCTCCATCGTCCAGTCCAAGACGTGCCGCGGTCTCAGGCGCCACCCGGGCCAGCGCCCAGCCGGCATGCACCGTCTCCTGCAACGCGCTCGCCCGGCGCACCAGCGGATCGGTTCCGTACATGGCACAAGCGCCGGTGCGCAACAGACCCTGCGCTGGCGGCTGCGCCTCCGGCAGCTCCCGCGGCCAGTCGCCGGCGCCGGTGTTGTCCCAGCGGGCCTGGAGTTCGCCCAGCACGTCCTCGGAGGACTGCTGCTCGAAGCCCTCCAGTTCCAGCAGGTTGCCCAGCACGCGCAGCACCCGCCACGCGGGCCGGGCCTCTCCCGGCGGCCGGGCCACGCCGCCGAAGCTCTGCCAGCGGCCCTCGGCATTGATGTAGGTGCCGGACGTTTCACTATAGGCGCCGACGGGCAGCAGCACGGAGGCGTACTGCAGCATGACGTCGGTGACGTAGGGGGTCAGGCAGACCACTTCCCGGGCCTTGCCCAGCGCCTGGAGGGCCGTGGCGGCGTCCCAGCAGTCCTGCTCCGGCTCCAGGCCCAGCAACAGGTAACCCTCGCGGGGCTGCTCGAGCATGGCCCGGGCGTCCAGTCCCTCGGCGCCATCGGCACGCCGCCCCGGAACGGCACCGGCCAGCCAGCCGCCGGCGGAGTTTGCACCCTGGGTCAGCACGCCCACGCTGCCGCCCGCCAGATCCGCCAGGATGCCGGCCAGCGCCCGCAGCGCGGCACCCTCCGGGTGGGTTTCCACCAGGTTGCCGGTGAACACCGCTGCCCGCCCGGCGTCGTGCAGCGCCTTGGCCAGAGCCTGGTGCTCGGTGGCGGGCTTGGCTTTGTCCAACAGGGCCGGCAGGCCGGCCGGCGCTCGCCCACCGGTGAGATCCAGCAGCGCCCGCACCACCAGGGCCAGCTCACGGACCAACTGGCCGGGCCCGGCCACCAGCTCGCCGGCAACGGGTAAGTTCCAGCTGAAGCTCCGGGGGTTCAGGGCCCAGACGGCGGCGCCGTCCAGGGCCGCCCGGCGCAGCCGGTGGTTGAACAGGGGCTGATCGTGGCGCGGGTAGCCGCCCACCACCAGCGCGGCGTTGAGGGAGGGGATTTCCTCCAGGGCGAGGCCCAGCGAGGGCCGGCTGGGGGCGGCCGGGTCGTCGCGGAAGTCCGCCTGGCGCAACCGATGGTCCACGTGTTCGCTGCCGAGGCCCCGAACCAGGCGCCCGGCCAGGGTCATCTCCTCCAGCGTGGCGCTGGGCGAGACCAGGGCACCCAGGCCATCGCCCGCCACGCCCCTGAGGGCCTCGGCCGCCGCCGACAGGGCATCCTCCCAGTCGACCTCCAGCCACTGACCGTTGCGGCGGATCCGGGGCCGCTCCAGGCGGTCATGGCTGCGGATGCCCTGGTAGGAGTAGCGATCCCGGTCGGAGATCCAGACCTCGTTGACGGCCTCGTTCTCCCGGGGCACCACCCGGCGCACCGTGCCCCGCAGCTGGTGCAGGCTCAAGTTGGAGCCGACGCAGTCGTGGGGAGAGACGGCGGCGTGGCTCAGCATCTCCCAGGAGCGGGCGCCGAACCGGAACGGCTTGTTGGTAAGCGCCCCCACCGGACACAGGTCGATGACGTTGCCGGAGAGCTCGGAACTCACGCCGCGGCCGACCAGGGTGCCGATCTCCATGTGCTCGCCCCGGAACATGCCCCCCAGCTCGCGGCTGCCGGCGACTTCGTCCAGAAAGCGCACGCAGCGGGTGCAGTGGATGCAGCGGGTCATGTCGGTGGCCACGAGGGGCCCCAGGTTCTCGTCCTTGACCACCCGCTTGCGCTCGGCAAAGCGCGACACGCCCCGGCCATAGCCCATGGCCAGGTCCTGCAGCTCGCACTCGCCCCCCTGGTCGCAGATCGGGCAGTCCAGGGGGTGGTTGATGAGCAGGAACTCCATCACGCCGCGCTGGGCGGCCACCGCCCGGGGCGAGTCGGTGAACACCTTCATGCCATCGGCCACCGGTGTGGCGCAGGCCGGCAGCGGCTTCGGCGCGCGCTCCACCTCAACCAGGCACATGCGGCAGTTGGCCGCGATGGAGAGCTTGCGGTGATAGCAGAAGCGCGGGATATGGATATGGGCCTTGTCGGTGGCCTCGATAAGCATCGATCCCTTGGGGGCCTCCAGGGTCACCCCGTCCACCTCGATGGTGACCATGTCGGGCCGGGTGTCTTCCGGCTTGGCGCTCATGCAGCGGCCCCCTCGACGATGGATCGCTTGTGCTCGATGTAGTAGCGGAACTCGTGTGGCCAGTGCTTGAGCACGCTCTGCACCGGCCAGGCGGCGGCCTCGCCGAATGCGCAGATCGTGTGGCCGGCGATCTGGCCGGCGGCGGCCTCCAGCAGGTCCATGTCCTCGGGCCGTCCCTGGCCCTCGTAGATGCGCTTGATGACCCGGTGCATCCAGCCACAGCCCTCACGGCAGGGCGTGCACTGGCCGCAGGACTCGGCGTAATAGAAGCGCGACACGGTAAGGATGACCTTGACCATGTCGGTGGTCTCGTCCATCACCACGACGCCGCCGGACCCCATGGCCGAGCCGGCCTTGGCCAGGGAGTCGTAATCCATGGTGAGCTGCAACATGGTGTCGCCGGGCAGCATGGGCATGGAGGAGCCACCCGGGATCACCGCCTTGAGCTTGCGGCCCTTCCAGACACCGCCCGCCATCGCCAGCAGGTCCTTGAAGGGGGTGCCCAGGGGAATCTCGAAGTTGCCCGGCTTCTCCACGTGGCCGGAGACGCAGAACAGCTTGGTGCCGCCGGCATTGGGGATGCCCAGCTCGGCGAACCACTCCGGGCCGTTGCGCATGATGCTCGGCACCGAGGCGAAGGTCTCGGTGTTGTTGATGGTGGTGGGCTTGCCGTAGACGCCCACCTGGGCGGGGAACGGAGGCTTGTAGCGTGGCTGGCCTTTCTTGCCCTCCAGGGACTCCATCAGGGCGCTCTCCTCGCCGCAGATGTAGGCGCCGGCGCCGATGTGGTTGTAGAGCTCGAAATCGAAGCCGCTGCCGAGGATGTTCTCGCCCAGGAAGCCCTCGCGGCGGGCCTCGGCCACGGCCTGCTCCATGCGCGAGAAGGGTTCCTTCATGAACTCGCCGCGCATGTAATTGAAGCCCACCGTGGCGCCCATGGCGTAGCCGGCGATGATCATGCCCTCCACCACGGCGTGGGGGTTGTAGCGCAGGATGTCGCGGTCCTTGCAGGTGCCCGGCTCCGACTCGTCGGAGTTGCACAGGACATACTTCTGCACCGGCGCGGTGCGGGGCATGAAGCTCCACTTCAACCCGGTTGAGAAGCCGGCACCGCCGCGCCCGCGCAGCCCGGCGCGCTTGATAGTGTCGACCACGTCCTCGGGGGGCACTTTCCCCTCCAGGACTTTGCGCAGCGCCTGGTAGCCGCCGATCTTGAGGTAGTTCTCCAGCGTCCAGGGCTCATCGAAGGCGAGCGTCGCGAAACAGACCTCGTTCGCCATGCGGTTACTCCAGCGCGTCCAGGATCTCGTCCACCCGCTCGGGGGTGAGATCCGTGTGGTATTCCTCGTCCACCAGCATCATCGGCGCGCCGATGCAGGCCGCCAGGCATTCCTCTTCTTTCTTGAGGGTGATGCGGCCGTCGGCGGTGGTCTCGCCCACCTTGATCCCCAGCCGCCCCTCGATGTGGGCCAGGATCTGCTCGCCGCCCCGCAGCATGCAGGCGATGTTGGTGCACACGTTGACCTTGTGGCGGCCGGTGGGCTTGAGGTCGAACATGGAATAGAAGGTAGCCACCTCGTAGACCGCCACCGGCGGCAGGTCCAGGTAGTCGGCCACCGCGTCCATCAGTTCCCGGGACAGCCAGCCGCCGTTGGCGTGCTGGGCCACGTGCAGCGCAGGGATCAGCGCGGAGCGCTTGCCCTCCGGCGGAAACTTGGCCAGCCAGTGATCGATATCCTGGCGCTCGTGGGCGCCCAGGTACTTCTCCGCCAGGCGCTCGCCCATCAGCGATCCACCTCCCCGAATACGATGTCCATGGTGCCCATGATGGTCACCACGTCCGCCAGCATGTGGCCCCGCGCCATCTCGTCCATGGCCGACATGTGGGCGAACCCCGGCGCCCGCAGCTTGAGCCGGTAAGGTTTGTTGGAGCCGTCCGAGACAATGTAGGCGCCGAACTCGCCCTTGGGCGCCTCCACTGCCGCATAGGCCTCGCCCTCGGGCACCACGTAGCCCTCGGTGAACAGCTTGAAGTGATGGATGAGGGACTCCATGTCGTCCTTCATCTCTTCGCGGGTCGGCGGCACGATCTTGTGGTCATCGAGCTGGGTGGGGCCGGGGTTGGCCCGCAGCCAGTCGATGCACTGGCGCATGATGCGCACCGACTGGCGCATCTCTTCGACTCGCACCAGGTAGCGGTCGTAGCAATCGCCGTTGCTGCCCACCGGGATGTCGAACTCCACGCGGTCATAGACCTCGTAGGGCTGGGCCTTGCGCAGGTCCCAGGCCACCCCCGAGCCCCGCAGCATGGGGCCGGTGAACCCCAGCTGCTTGGCCCGTTCCTCCGTGACGATCCCCACATCCACCAGCCGCTGCTTCCAGATACGGTTGTCGGTGAGCAGCGTCTCGTACTCGTCGATGGAGTTGGGGAAACGCTCGGTGAACGCCTCCAGGTAGTCAAGCATGGAGCCCTGGCGGTCCTTGTTCATGCGCCGCAGTTCCTTCTCGGAGCGGAACCGGGAGGGCTTGTACTGGGGCATGCGCTCGGGAAGATCCCGGTAGACGCCGCCCGGGCGGTAGTAGGTGGCGTGCAGCCGCGCCCCACTCACCGCCTCGTAGCAGTCCATGAGTTCCTCGCGCTCGCGGAAGGCGTACAGGAACACCGTCATCGCGCCCACATCCAGCCCGTGGGCAGCGAGCCAGAGCAGGTGGTTGAGGATCCGCGTGATCTCGTCGAACAGCACGCGTATGTACTGCGCCCGCAACGGCGGGGTCACACCCAGCAGCTTCTCGATGGCGAGCACGTAGGCGTGCTCGTTGCACATCATGGACACGTAGTCGAGACGGTCCATGTAGCCGATGTTGTGGTTGAACGGCTTGGTCTCGGCGAGCTTCTCGGTGGCCCGGTGCAGCAGACCGATATGGGGGTCGGCCCGCATCACGGTCTCGCCCTCCATCTCCAGCACCAGGCGCAATACACCATGGGCGGCCGGATGCTGGGGCCCGAAGTTGACGGTGTAACTGCTGATCTCAGGCATCAATTGGCCTCGCTGCCAGCCGCCGGATCCTGGTAGCGGTTGTCCTGGCGCACAACGCGCGGCACCGTAACCCGGGGCTCGATGCTCACCGGCTCGTAGACCACGCGGCCGCGCTCCTCGTCATAGCGCACCTCGACATTGCCGATGAGGGGAAAATCCTTGCGGAAGGGATGCCCGACAAAGCCGTAGTCGGTAAGGATGCGGCGCAAGTCCGGGTGCCCCTGGAAGACGATGCCGTACAGGTCGAAGGCCTCCCGCTCGAACCAGTTGGCGCCGTTCCAGATCGACACCACGGAGTCGAGCATCGGGAAGTCGTCATCGGGGCAGACCGCGCGCACGCGCAGTCGCTGGTTCAGCTCGACCGACAGCAGATGGTAGACGGCGGCGAAGCGCCGGCCAGTGTTGGACTGCACGGTGTGCACGCCGTAGAAGCCGGTGATGCCCAGCCGCCCGGTGAGGGGCTCGCCGTGGATGCCCCGGCTGAAACCGGACCCGGAGGCGTCCTCGGTGATCCATTCACCCTGGCCGTAGGACGCATAGTCGACGCCACAGACGTCGATCAGCAGATCGAAACGCAACCCCCGGTGGTCGCGCAACCCGGCCATCACGGAGAGCAGCGCCTCCGGGCGCACCTCTACGGTCACCTCGCCGCGGGCCAGGGTGCAGTCCGCGATGTCGTTGCCGAACGCCTCCTGCAGGCGCTCGGCCAGCTTCTCTGGAGCTACCGCCATGTTCCAGACTCCCTAGCGGGCGATGGTGTTGGTGCGGCGGATCTTTTTCTGTAACTGGATGATGCCGAACAGCAACGCCTCGGCCGTGGGCGGGCAGCCGGGGACGTAGACGTCCACCGGCACGATGCGGTCACAGCCGCGCACCACGGCGTAGGAATAGTGATAGTAGCCGCCGCCGTTGGCGCAGGAGCCCATGGAGATCACCCAGCGCGGCTCGGCCATCTGGTCGTAGACCCGGCGCAGGGCCGGCGCCATCTTGTTGACCAGGGTACCGGCGACGATCATTACGTCGGACTGGCGCGGACTCGGCCGGAACACGATGCCGAAACGATCCAGGTCGTAGCGCGCTGCGCCCGCCTGCATCATCTCCACCGCGCAACAGGCAAGGCCGAAGGTCATGGGCCACATGGAACCGGTGCGCGCCCAGTTGATGAGCTTGTCGGCGGTGGTGGTGACCACCCCCTTCTCGAGAACGCCCTCTATTCCCATTCCAGCGCCCCCTTCTTCCACTCGTAGAGGAAGCCCACCAGCAGGATGCCGACGAAGATGCCCATGGCGACAAACCCGAACACGCCCACCTGGTCGAGCACGATGGACCAGGGGAACAGGAAGGCGATCTCCAGATCGAAGATGATGAACAGGATGGCCACCAGGTAGTAGCGCACGTCGAACTTCATGCGCGAGTCTTCAAAGGCCTCGAAGCCGCACTCGTAGGGCGCGAGCTTGGCCTCGTCAGGGCGGTTGGGCGCCAGCACCAGGCCGGCCACTACCGGCACGATCCCGATCACCACCGCGAGGAGAATGAACACCAGGACCGGGACGTAGCTCTCTAGCATGCGCTGCGCACCTCCCAACCGGGCCTGCCGCGGCCCCCTTATGAACCGCTTGGCAGTGTAGGACTGCCCCCGGGGGGTGTCAACTGACCCAGGGCAAAAATTCACTTATAAAGCAATAATTTATGGCGAACCAGGGCGGTTCGCGGAATTATTTTCTGAAAGACTGGTGCGGATGGCCGGACTCGAACCGGCACGGCTTGCGCCACTGCCCCCTCAAGACAGCGTGTCTACCAGTTCCACCACATCCGCGTGGCTTCGGGCCCTCTCCGAAGCGGCGCCGAATTGTAACAGCCCCCCGGGAAACCCGCCAAGCTACTCTGCCGGCGGAGGGGCGGGCTCGGCAGGCCCCTCGGGGGCGGGCGCCGGCGCGCTCCCGGATGGATTGGCGGGTTCGGTGGCCGCCTCCACCGCATCGTCCACCACGCTGCCGGTGGTGCTGTAGGTGCCCGCCAGCATGGCCAGCGCAAGACTGGTAACGAAGAACCCTGTGGCTAGTAACCCCGTGACTTTGCTTAGGAAAGTGGCAGATCCGCGGGAGCCGAACACCGTGCCCGACGCCCCGCTGCCGAACGCCGCGCCGGCGTCCGCCCCCTTACCGTGCTGGATCAACACCAGCAGGATCAGGGCGGCGCAGATCAGGATATGGATGACCAGCAGAACCGAGTAGTACATGAAAACCTTCCGTCAAATGCTGTGAGCCGGCGCCGCGCCGGCTGATGTCGTTCGTCTCGGGCGCCCCGGTGCCGGCTCACGCGCCAGCGGCGCGGGCGATGGCCAGGAATTCGTCGGCCTCCAGGGAGGCGCCTCCCACCAGTCCGCCGTCGATGTCGGGCTGGGCGAAGAGTTCAGCCGCATTGGAGGCCTTGACGCTGCCACCGTAGAGAATCCGCAGCCCGCCGGCCAGTTCTGTGGCCACATCCGCCACTCGGGCCCGCAGGTAGGCGTGCACCGCCTGGGCCTGCTGCGGCGTGGCAGTGCGCCCCGTGCCAATGGCCCACACGGGTTCGTAGGCCAGCACTGCCTCACCCAGGGCCGCGCCCCCCACCCGGTCCAGCACGGCGGCCAGCTGCCGCGCCAGCACCGCCTCCGTGGCGCCGGCCTCGCGTTCCTCCAGGGTCTCGCCGAGGCAGAGAATCGGTGTCAGACCGTGACGCAACGCACCCTCAAGGCGTGCCGCCACCAGCTGATCGCTCTCCGCGTAGTCCCGCCGCCGCTCCGAATGGCCGACGATGGCGTAGCCGCAGCCAAGCTCCCGGAGCATGTCGCCGGAGACCTCGCCGGTGGCGGCACCCTGATCCCGGTCGCAGATGTTCTGGGCACCAAGAGCCACCTCACTGCCCGTCAGGGCCGCGGCGGCGTCCACCAGGTGGACCGACGGTGGGCAGATCAGCAGCTCGGTGTCTCCGACCCCGGCACATCCGGCGGCCATCTGCGCCGCCAGTTCCCGCGCCCGGGCACGGGAACCGTGCATCTTCCAGTTACCTGCGACCAGGGGCCTGCGCATGGCGAGCACTCACCAGGGGACGGACTGAAGCGGGCGCAAGAGTACCCGCCGCACCGGCTTAAATCAATTGACCGCGGCGGAGCGGTCCTCCAGCGCCCGGGCGACTCGCTCTGCCAGTGCACCGGCAAGGCGTTCGACCTGGGCGCGGTCGGTGCCCTCGACCATGACCCGCACCACCGGCTCCGTGCCCGAAGGCCGCAGCAGCACCCGACCCTCTGAGCCCAGTTGCTGCTCCACCTCGCGTACCGCCGCCTGGACATCCAATACCGTGGTCGGGTCCCGGCGCGCGGCCACCGGCACGTTGACCATGTGCTGGGGGAGCTTGGTCATGCCGCGGCGCAGCTGGGCCAGGGAGCGAGCGCCATCGTGCACCAGGGCGGCCAGCACCTGCAGGGCCGAAACGATGCCGTCCCCGGTCGTGGTGCGATCCAGACAGACGATGTGGCCGGAACTCTCGCCGCCCAGCATGCCGCCGTTGTCCTGCAGCATCTCCAGAACGTAGCGGTCGCCCACCCGGGCCCGCAGGAAGCCGACGCCAAGTTCCTGCAGCGCCAGCTCCAATCCCAGGTTGCTCATCAGCGTACCCACCACGGGCCCGTTGAGCTGGCCGGCACCGTGGCGCGAGCAGGCGATGATGTAGAGCAGTTCGTCGCCGTCCACGATGGTGCCGGTCTCGTCGACCATGATCAGGCGGTCGCCGTCGCCGTCCAGGGCGATCCCAGCATCGGCGCCCTCGGCAAGGACCCGCGCCACCAGCGCCTCCGGGTGCAGGGATCCACAGTCCACGTTGATGTTGAGCCCGTTGGGGTCGGCACCCAGGCGCACTACCTCGGCCCCCAGCTCCTCGAACACCGCCGGCGCCACCTGATAGCCGGCGCCGTTGGCACAGTCGACCACCAGCTTGAGGCCGTGCAAAGTGGTGCCCTGGGCGAGGCTGTGCTTGCAGAACTCGATGTACCGGCCTCTGGCATCCTCCATGCGAAACGCCTTGCCCAGGCGTCGGGTCTCGACGGTGGCGAGCGGCTGCTCCAGCATTTCCTCGATGGCCAGTTCGGTGGCGTCGTCCAGCTTGCGGCCCTCGGCGGAAAAGAACTTGATGCCGTTGTCTTCGTGGGGATTGTGGGAGGCGCTGATGACGATGCCGGCATTCGCCCGCAGGGTGCGGGTGAGATAGGCGATCCCCGGCGTAGGCATGGGCCCCAGCAGGCGGATGTTGACCCCCGCGGCGGACAGCCCCGCCTCCAGGGCTGACTCGAACATGTAGTTGGACAGCCGGGTGTCCTTGCCGATCAGGACTTCGTCGCGGGCGCCCCGGCCGGTGAGCACCCGGCCCGCGGCCCAGCCCAGCTTGAGCATGAAGTCGGCGGTGATCGGATACTGACCTACCCGCCCCCGGATTCCGTCGGTCCCGAAATAACGCTTGCCCACCATATCGTCCCCCTGCCGCCCCCGCCTGCCGGGGCAACGACATCTGCATTCAGGTCCGGAGTACCCGCTCCGTAAGCTTGAGGGCATCCGCCGTCGCGGCCACGTCGTGGGCTCGAACCAGCCGGGCTCCCCTGCTCGCCGCGAGCACCGCCGCAGCGATGCTGCCGGCCAGCCGCTCCTCCAGGGGGCGGTCCAGCACCGCGCCCAGGAAGGACTTACGGGACAGCCCCACGACCACCGGGCATCCCAGATCCATGATGCGCTCCAGCCCTGCCAGCAGGCACGCGTTGTGGTCCACCGACTTGCCGAAACCGAAGCCCGGGTCGAGCAGCACTCGCGCGCGGGGAATCCCGGCGGCGACACTGGCGTCCCGTCGCTGCTGGAGAAATCCGGCCACCTCCGCGACGACGTCATCATAGGCGGGCGCCTGCTGCATGGTCCGCGGCGTGCCCTGCATATGCATCAGGCACACTGGCAGGCCCAGCTCGGCGGCTGCTTCCATGGCGCCCGGCCGCCGCAGTGCCATGACGTCATTGATCAGGCCAGCCCCGGCCTGGGCCGCGGCTCGCATCACCTCCGGCTTGCTGGTGTCGATGGAGACAGGAACAGGCAGGGCAGCGGCCAGAGCCTCGATGACCGGCAGGACCCGGCGCAGTTCCTCCGCGACCGATACCTCGGGAGCACCCGGACGCGTAGACTCCCCGCCCACGTCCACCACTGCAGCGCCTTCGGCGACCATAGCCCGGGCCCGGGCTATGGCCATCTCGGCATCCAGGAATTCGCCGCCGTCGGAGAACGAGTCGGGGGTGACGTTCAACACACCCATCACCCGGGGGCCGCTCAGATCCAGGGAGCGGCCCCCGCAGTCCAGCACCGGCCCCAGCATGGGGCGGGTCAGTGCTCCTGGGCCGGACCGCCGATTTCGCCGTCTGCCGGCCGGGCTCCCCCTTCGGATGCAGCGCTCCCGGCCGGCGCGCCTACGCCACCGGAGCCTTCGGAGCCGCTGGTGGTCCACTCGCTCGGGGGCCGTGGCGGGCGGCCGTTCATGATGTCGTCGATCTGCTCCCGGTCCAGGGTCTCGAATTTCACCAGGGCTTCCGCCATGGCATGCAGTTTGTCGATATTTTCGTCAAGCAGGCGCTTCGCCTCGCGATAGTTGTCGTCGATGATCCGCCGCACCTCCTCGTCGATGGCGTGGGCGGTTTCGTCCGACATCTGCTTGTGCTGGGTTACCGTGTGGCCCAGGAACACCTCACCCTCGTCCTCGCCATAGGACAGCGGTCCCATGCGGTCCGACAAGCCCCACTTGGTCACCATGTTGCGGGCGATTTCCGTGGCCCGCTGGATATCGTTGGAGGCACCCGTGGTGACGTGCTCATTACCGAAGATCATCTCCTCGGCCAGCCGGCCGCCGAACAGGCTGGCGATCTGGCTGTTCAGGCGCTGCTTGGAGTAGCTGTACCGATCCTCCTCCGGCAGGAACATGGTCACGCCAAGCGCCCGGCCCCGGGGAATGATGGTTACCTTGTGGATAGGATCGTGATCCGGCGACAGCAGGCCAACGATGGCATGGCCGGCCTCGTGGAACGCGGTCAGGCGCTTCTCGGACTCGGTCATGACCATGGACTTGCGCTCGGCGCCCATCATGATCTTGTCCTTGGCGTCTTCGAAGTCCTCCTGGTCGACCAGGCGCTTGTTGCGCCGCGCGGCGAACAACGCAGCCTCGTTCACGAGGTTGGCCAGATCGGCGCCGGAAAAGCCCGGGGTGCCGCGGGCGATAACCCGGGGCTCCACCCCGTCCGCCAGGGGCACCTTGGCCATGTGCACCTTGAGGATCTGCTCCCGGCCGCGCACGTCAGGCAGCGGCACCACCACCTGGCGGTCGAAACGGCCCGGCCGCAGCAACGCCGGGTCCAGGACGTCCGGACGGTTGGTGGCCGCGATGACAATGATGCCCTCGTTGCCCTCGAAGCCGTCCATCTCCACCAGCAGCTGGTTCAGGGTCTGCTCGCGCTCGTCGTGGCCGCCGCCGAGCCCCGCACCCCGGTGCCGTCCCACGGCGTCCAGCTCGTCGATGAAGATGATGCAGGGGGCGTGTTTCTTGGCCTGGGCGAACATGTCCCGCACCCGGGACGCGCCCACGCCCACGAACATCTCGACGAAGTCGGAGCCGGAGATGCTGAAGAACGGCACCCGCGCCTCGCCGGCGATGGCCTTGGCCAGCAGGGTCTTGCCGGTTCCCGGCGGCCCCACCATCAGTACGCCCCGAGGGATCTTGCCGCCGAGGCGCTGGAACTTGGAGGGATCCCGCAGGAAGTCCACCAGTTCCTTGACCTCTTCCTTGGCCTCCTCGACACCCGCGACATCCGAGAAGGTGATCTTCACCTGGTCGTCCGACATCATGCGGGCGCGGCTCTTGCCGAAGGACATGGCCCCTCGGCCACCTCCGCCTCCCTGCATCTGCCGCATGAAGTAGATCCAGACACCGATCAGCAGCAGGAACGGGAACCAGGAAATCAGGATCTGCAGCAGCATGCTGCGGCCCTCGGGTTCCTTGGCGTTCACCTGCACCGCGTGCTCAAGCAACGTGCCGATGAGGGCCTCGTTGCTGGTCTCCGGCGAATACGTACTGAACGGGTCGCCGTTGCTGCGAACGCCGCGGATGGTCTGTCCCTGGAAGGTCACCCGGTCGACATCGCCGGACTTCACCTCGGCGAGGAACTGCGAGTAGGGGATTTCCCGGGAACTCAGGGTCTGATCCTGGAAGTTGGAGAAGACCGACATCAGCACGATGGCGATCACCACCCAAAGGATCAGATTCTTTGCCATATCGTTCAAATCAGTACACCTCTTCCGGTCCCGGCAGTGACTCAGCCGCCGACCCCCGAGCTAACCTGGGATCGATTCAGACATTACTACAGCACCTGCCGAGGGCCAACAGATACACTTCCCGACTCCGATCCCGCGACGCCCGGGGCTTGCGCACCACCACTGAGCGATAGGTGCGACGCAGTTCCGAGAGCAGGGCGTCAAAGCCTTCGCCCTGAAAAACCTTGACCAAGAGCGCGCCTCCGGGGCGCAGGCTGCCGGCAGCAAACTCCACTGCCAGTTCCGCCAGGTGCATGGCCCGAGGCTGGTCCACCGCCGACTGCCCAGAAAGATTGGGGGCCATGTCGGACAACACAAGATCCAGCGGCCTGCCATCGAGGGCAGCGTCCGCTGCCACCAGGGCCGAGGGCTCGGTGAAATCCGCTTGCAGCACCCGCACCCCCGTGACCGGCTCCATGGGGAGCAGATCCAGTGCCACCACTGCACCGGTCTTGCCCACCCGCTCGGCCGCCAGCTGCGACCAGCCTCCGGGCGCGGCGCCCAGGTCCACAACGGTGGAGCCCTGTTTCAGCAGCCGGTCGCGATCATCTATCTCCTGCAACTTGTACGCAGCGCGCGAGCGATAGCCTTCGGCCCGCGCCTGCAACACGTAGCTGTCACCGTGGTGCTCTCTAAGCCAGCGCCCGCTACTCCTGCTCCGACCCATGCAGATGTTACTCCACCTTCCGCCCGACCCATGCTACGAGTTGCAGGCTCCCTGAGTAACCGACCCGCTGGCTGGGTTTTGGTTCACCGCAGGGCCGATGTGCTACGCAAACGGTTGCCGTTTCCAAAAAAAAACCCCGCAGCGCTTGCGGGGTTGGGATAGGCGCCTGGCGATGACCTACTCTCGCACGACAGCGAGGCCGCACTATCATCGGCGCTGAGTGGTTTCACTTCCGAGTTCGGGATGGATTCGGGTGGTTCCCACTCGCTATGGTCGCCAGGCAAAACGGTGCGGACAACGGCACGGGGCCGGCCCGCCTGTGTTGGGAAGTCGCCGTCGGCATGCATGCACTCATTGACGGAACCAGACTGCTTGGGTGTTGTATGACCAAGCCTCACGGGCAATTAGTACCGGTTAGCTTCATGCATTGCTGCACTTCCACACCCGGCCTATCAACGTGGTGGTCTTCCACGACCCTTCAGGAGGATCAAGTCCTCAGGGAGATCTCATCTTGGGAGGGGCTTCCCGCTTAGATGCTTTCAGCGGTTATCCCGTCCGCACGTAGCTACCCGGCAGTGCCACTGGCGTGACAACCGGAACACCAGAGGTGCGTCCACTCCGGTCCTCTCGTACTAGGAGCAGCTTCCCGCAAATCTCCGACGCCCACGGCAGATAGGGACCGAACTGTCTCACGACGTTCTAAA
>CAZAQB010000009.1:13995-42445 GCA_964487155.1 uncultured Ectothiorhodospiraceae bacterium | reverse complement strand
CTGGCGGCCCGGCACCGGGTTCACGCGGCCGCGGGCGTAGGGCAGCTCGGAGGGCCGGCGCTGCCACAGCGGCGTAGGCTGCAGATCCCAGCCGGCGGCGCCGCGCTCGTCCCAGTCGTCGGTGGCTCGTGCCGCCACCTCGATGGCGCAACCCGGCGGGATGCAGGCCTCCAGGTAGAGGCGGTGCCAGAGGGTGTCCGGCTCCAGGGAGTCCAAGGGCCGGCGCAGCGCGCCGCCGGCCTGCCGCGGGTAGCGCGCCTGGGCCAGGCGGTGCAGCTCGCGGGGCCCGTCGGCGGCCAGGTAGCGGGCCTGGGCGTCGACGCCGCGCACGAAGCGCCCGGCAGCCGGAGAGCGCAGCGGGTAGCGCTCGCGCACCAGCCGGGCCCGGGCAGGCGTTTCGGCGGCGGCCTCCTCCAGGGTGACCACCGGGCAGTCCCGCAGGCGGAAGTCAGTGTCGGCCGGGTCCCGGGGGGCCAGCAGGGCCAGCCGGCCCCGGTCCACGGCGGCGATGTCGGTGGCCGGGGGCACCTCGGCGTCCACCGGATAGGCCTGCAGGGCTTCGTCGCGCACCGGCTCGCGGCGCCGGCGCAGCACCGCCTGGCGGAACGGGCCGTCCTGCCAGACCAGCAGGTAGAGCTGAGCGGCGTCGGCGCAGATTCCCCGTACCTGCAGCCCGGCGGCCAGGGGCTGCAGCCAGTGCTGGCGCAGGGGATGGGGGTTGGGGGCGCTGGGCTCGAAGCGCTCCGGCCGGGGCCGGTAACCGTGAGGCAGGGGCCGCCCCCGGCACAGGGCCAGGGCGTTCTCCCCGGCCACCCAGATGGCGTCGTCGGCGTCCACCCAGGCGCGCAGGGGCGCCAGGCTCAGGGCGCAGCGGGCCTGCCAGCGCTCCCGCAGGTGCACCACCAGCAGGCCGTGGCTGGTGCCGTCGGTGTAGGGCAGGGCGGCCAGGCCGGAGCCGCCCAGGTGCAGGTCCTTGATGCGGCTGCCCGCCGGGGCGTCCACCGGGTCCAGGGCCAGGGATTCCAGGCTCGGGGCGACGTCGTCGGCGTGATCGGCCCGCACCGCCCGCCACTCGCTGGCGGGCCAGCCCAGGCCGAACTCAAGCTGACTGTCGTCCTCGGCGATCCGGCCCAGCTGGCCGAAGCCGTCCAGCACCAGGGGGCGCGCGTCGCGCCAGGCGCTCTCGGCCTGGCTGCGCGGCGCCCCGGGCAGGCGCAGCTGCTGGCGCTGGGCCAGGGTGAGCGCGCCCTGGGCGGTGTCCCAGACCAGGTCCGGTTCGGTGGTGCCGAAATCCGCCGGGCCGTCCAGGGCGAGGAAGCGGGTGCCGTTGCTGTCCATGTCCGCCTCAGCAGAGATCCGGGATCACGGGGACGGCCACGCCCCGGGAAACGCCGGGCTGGCCGGGCTCCCGCCCCGGCGGCGGCCCGGGGCGGTCCTCGCCGGGCTGGGCGCTGACCGAGGTGAGCTCGGGGAGCTGGTAGTCCGCCAGGGGCAGGTCCTGGGCCTCGCGCAGCTCCTGCCAGCGGCCCGAGTCCAGGTCCTGGTAGAACAGCCGCAGGCCGTTCACGGCCAGCACGCCGGGGACGCGGCCGGCCCGGGTGCGCAGCTCGTTGATCTCCAGGGTCCGGCCCAGGGGCCAGCCGCCGCCGGCGGGGCCCCCCGGGGGCAGGGCCCAGAGGTAGTCCAGCAGGGCCTGCTCCACCGCCCGCAGTGTGGTCTGCTCGGCGGCGGGATCGGTGACCTCCACCGCCACCGACAGCGCCACCGGCAGGTACTGCGGGCTCAGCACGTAGAGCTCGGTGGCCACCGGCATGCGCGGGGTCAGGTAGGCGTGCACGTCGCGCAGCAGCCCGGCGCTGGGACGCGGGGCGTTGGCGAGCCCCGCCGCCGCCGGGGGCATGACGAACACGCTCACCGCACCGGGCACGTCCCGGCGCACCGTGGCCAGGCTGCTGCCGGGCAGGAAGCCGGCCACCACCTCGGCCCGGGCGACCGGATTCACCGGGTTGTCCCGCGCCAGCAGGGCGAAGTCCTCGGCGGTAACCGCCCGCTCCCGGTGGCCGAGGAAGGCGGGGATGCGGCGCTCGGCCTCGGCCACGGTCTCCGCATCCACGCCGCCCCGGGTGGGCCACTCGTGGCGCACCCGCAGCCGGCTGGATCCGCCGTGCAGCTCGCGGATGGCCCCGGCGGGGAGGTTGCCGGCGCTGCCGCCGCCGTGGCGGTAGACGGCGGCGCGGATGCGCTTGCCGGCCGGCGGGCGGCGGCCGCGGGTGCCGTCGCCGAAGCGCACCTGGCCCTCGGCGGGGTCCAGGCGGTAGACGGTGTCGTCAGGGCCGGCGGCGGCGAAGTGCTCCACCTGCGTCCAGGGCTCGAAGCGGCCCTGGCCCTCGACCTCCAGCACCAGGCTGGCGGCGTCCAGCTGGCCGTGGGGCAGGGCCACCACCTGGTCGGGGCGGCCGCTGCCGGTGGCCAGCAGCTGGTCGCGGGCGACGCCCTGGCCCAGCACCTCCACGGCGTTCACCCCCAGGTAGCCCAGGGTCAGCTCCGGCTCGTCGGGGCAGCGCAGCCGCAGCCAGCAGACCAGCCGCTCCGGCGCCACGTCCGCCGGGGGCTCGGGCGGGGCGTCGCCCAGGCCGGCGTACTGGGGATCGTCGGCCAGCACCGCGGTGATGAAGCGGGGGTCCCGCGGCAGGCGCAGCCGGGCCACGCCGGGTCGGCGCCCGCCGCCGGAGCTGTCGTCCACCCGCTCCAGGGGCAGGTACTGGAGCGTGTCGGTGTCCGGGTCCTGCCAGGCCAGATCCCAGCGCAGCTGGCGGTTCCGGGGAGTGCCGGCCAGCTCCGCATCCAGCTCGTCGGCCGGCGCCAGGCCGATGCTGAGAGTGCGGCCGGCCAGCAGCCGTCGCATCTGCGCCATATCGGGCGCCAGCCGGGCCGGCAGGCTCAGGGCCAGGTGGAAGGCGTCGTCCTGGCTGCCCTCCAGGCTCAGCAGGTCGCTGCCCGGCACCAGGGTGTGGGGCCGGAAGGGATCGGCGTCCACGCCGTACTGCTCGCGCAGCTGGTGGCGGGTGACGCCCGCCTCGGCAAGATCCGCGTCGCTCATGCGGCGCTTGACCAGCACCGAGAGCTCCAGGGGCGTGGGCTGCAGCTCGCCGTCGGTGGAGAACACCGTGTTGCCGGCGTGCAGCGCGCTCTCGGGGGGCAGCAGGGCCGGCAGTTCCGCCCTGGGGGCGGCGTCGATGCACACCAGGCCGCGGGCCGCGCGGGCCGGGCGCAGGGGGATCTGCAGCAGGTTGAGGAAGGCCCGGCGCTGGCGCTCCGGGATCAGGTTGGCCCGGTAGATGACGGTCTCGCTGAGCCAGGCGAACAGCTCCACCAGCGCCATGCCGGGATCGCCGTCCTGGGGGTTGGTCCATTCCGGCACGTGGCCGGGCAGGCGCGCCCGGGCCTCGGCCAGCAGGTCCTCGAAGCGGCGGTCGTCCAGTTCGGGCAGCGGCAACGGCATCGATGGCCCCTTCAGCCGGCGGCGCCCAGCGCCAGGCCCAGGTCCAGTCGGCCTGGGCTGCGGTCGCTGCGCAGCCGGTAGCGAATGCTGAGGTTGACGTGGGCGGGGCGCTCCGGGTCGGGCAGCACCCGCACCTCCTCGACGATGACCCGGGGTTCCCAGCGTGCGATGGCGCGCCGGGTGGCGTCGGCGATCAGCGCCCGGGTGGTCTCGGTGTTGGGCTGGTGCACGAAGCGCCGCAGGCCGGCGCCGAAGGCCGGGCGCATCAGTCGCTCACCGGGCCGGGTGAGCAGCAGGTTGAGGATGGTCTCGCGCACGCTCTCGTTGCCCCGGGTCCAGCGCAGCCGGCCGTCGTTGCCGACGCCGCCGAAGGGAAAGCTCAGCACGGGCGGCAGCGGCGCGCTCATGAGCCGTTCCCCGCCAACGACTTCAGGCAGCGCCGGGGCAGCGCGAGGATCGCGTAGGGCAGCCAGAAGAAGATGATGTTCAGCAGGTTGATGACGATCATCAGCAGGATCAGCGCGCACAGGGTGATCACCGGCAGGCTGAAGCTGACGCTCCAGCACAGCCCGGCACGGTTGCCCGGCCCGCCTTCCTTGACGTCCATGTCCAGTTTGAGCTTGCGGATCTTGTCCGCCAGCGCCTTGGGGGTGAGCACCGTGAGGCCGCCGGGGCCTCCCCGGCGCAGGGCTCCCAGGTCCGGGAGCTGCACCAGGGACGGCCGGGCGGCCTGAGGGTCCATGGGGCCGGCCACCCGGAACGGAGCCGTTGACGGTCCCCACTGCACCCGCTCGCAGCCGTCCGCCGCCAGGTAACGGATGAAGGGGCGGGCGAAGTAGATGTCATCCGCTGCCTGGCTGAAGCGCGGCAGGGGCAGGCCGGCGGCGCTGGCCTCGGCCAG
Source organism: uncultured Ectothiorhodospiraceae bacterium (assembly GCA_964487155.1). GTDB lineage: Bacteria > Pseudomonadota > Gammaproteobacteria > Nitrococcales > Nitrococcaceae > CAZAQB01. The sequence goes on along the minus strand of CAZAQB010000009.1, from coordinate 38,042 downwards.
GCCCTCGGCCCGCAGGGCCAGCAGGTCGCGCAGGCTCGCCGCCTGGTCCTCGGTGATGTAGAGGGCGTCGGTGCGCCGGGCCAGCGCGCTCTCTGCGGCGGGGGCCAGGCTGCCGCCGTGGGCGGGCAGCCGGTAGCTGCCGGGCTGCTCGCCGTTCTGGACTGCCAGCAGCCACTGCATCAGTGGTTCCTCGCGGCGTTCCAGGTAGTCGAGCAGGCTCTCCTCGCGGCTGCCGGCGGGCAGGTCCGGATCGCCGGGCTCGCCGAAGGCCACCGCCGGCGCTGGGCTGCGGAAGTCGATGCGCGCCAGCAGCACCCGCAGCGGCGCGTTGGCGGTCTCGGTGGCGTCCTGCACCCGGTAGCGGTTGACCAGCACGTCCAGCAGCTCGCGGAACGGCGCCGCGGTGACGCCGGCGCTCACCGCCAGCCCGTCCCCCTGGCGCCAGGCATGGGACGAGGCCGTGCCGAACGGCCACAGCAGCTCGGCCCGGTAGTCCGGGGCCGGGGCGTCCGTGTCGACCTCCGCCGGGGCCGCGTCGGACTGGCGGTGGCTGCCGCCCAGGGGCAGGTAGCCGTACAGCAGGGTGCGGCTGCGGGGCCGGCCGCCGGCATCCGGGGCCTGCACCACCACCGGGTGCATGGGATGGACCTCCTCGCCGCTGTAGGCCGGCGGCGGGCTGCGCTCGGGTATCAGGTCCTTGGCCCGCAGGCGGCGGTAGTCGTCGGGGTCGTGCTCGGGGACTTCGCCGCCGCGCCAGCCCTGGGGCAGGCCGTCGCGCAGCATCCAGCGCCGCACCTCGCCGCCGGCGCCGCGGCGCACCACCAGGCCGGCGTCGATGATCCTGGCAGGATCCAGGGCCGGGGCGCCGGGCATGGCGCAGCTCACCTCGCAGCAGGCCACGTAGAAGCTCCGGTGCAGGGGCAGGCGCAGGCTGGGGTGGTCGTCGTGGCCGCCAAAACGGTCTTCATGACGCCAGGACTGGTCGGCCGCCCGGAGCAGGCTGCCGGCACGGGCCTGCTGCAGGAAGCGGGGCAGGAACTCCTCGTCCAGGAACCGGTGCAGGCAGGTGCCGTCGGAGGGCTCGGCATAGTGGGGGGCGTGCAGGGCCACCGGGTGGTCCACCCGGCGGCCGGCGCCTCGCACCGGCCGGGGCCGCTGTCTGGCTGCGTTCACCATATGTTGCCCGCCCCCGGTGTGTAGCTGCTGGAGACCACGGCGTTGGAGATCAGGGTGTCGCACTGGACCACGCCGGAGAACTTGCTCATGCCGGCGTCCACCTGCACCAGGCCGGCGGAGACCTTGACCTGGGCGGCATTCACCTTCACCTCGGAGGCGGCGTTGATCTCGATGCCGGAGCTGGTCATCTCGATGCGCTCCGCGCCCTTCTCCACGGTGATGCTGCCGCCGCCGGACTCGTCGATGGTCAGGTGGTAGCCGCTGCGGGTCTCCACCGTGACCGAGGGCCCGTTCTCGTCGTCCATGAGGATGCGCAGGCCCGCCGGGCTCTCCACCAGGTAGCGCTGCTCCACCGGTTCGGCTTCCGAGGGACCGCTGTCCGAGCCGCTCCACACCGCGCCCAGCACCAGCGGCAGGTCGGGGCTGGCGAACGCCAGCACCACCTGCTCGTCCAGCCGCGGCAGCAGGCTGACGCCATAGCCCTGGCCGGCGGAGGGCACCACCACGGTGGCCCACAGCTCCATGCCGGTGGCGTGCAGGCGCACCCGCACCCGGCCGCGGGCCTCCGGGTCCTGGTTGTCCACCACGCTGCCCAGGTGCAGCTCCTGCAGAGCGCCGAGACTGTGACCGGTCACTGCCAGCTCCCGGAGGCCGGTTCCAGACGGGCTGCGCGCTGCGGCCGGTCCGAGCGTTCAGTCATTCCAGTGGGACCTCGTGATCTTGATGCGGGTGGTGAAGCCCTCGGCGGCGTCGAAGCGGTGGCTGCAGTCCACTACCCGGTAGCGGCCCGCCAGCCGCTCCGAGACGCCGGAGAGCTCGATCTCGCGGCCGCTGCGCAGCCCGGGCTCGCCCCGGCACAGCACTTCTCCGTGCAGGAAGCGTCCGGCCCGCCGGCGCAGGCCGCGCTCGGCCAGGGCGTCGGCCTCCGCCTGGCTGCGCGGGACGGGATGCGGCAGCACGCTGTCCCCCGCCCAGCCCAGGTCTTCCAGCAGCCGGTAGGCCGGCGTGCCGTCCGGGGCCGGCGACAGGGCGTCGCTGTCGGCCTCCAGGTCGCTGGCGGTGGCGAGCGCGTGTCCGGCCACCGCCACCCGGCGCGGCTGGCGGTTGAGGTCGGCCAGCAGGCGCAGGCGCAGCACGTTGCGGCCCGGGTCCAGGGGCAGCGGTTCCGGGTCGGGTTCCTCGTCCCGGGCCCGCAGGGCGCCGTCCTGCAGCCGCGGTGCCACGTCGTGGGGAGCGGTCAGACGCAGCAGGAAGGCGAGCGCGCTCTCGTTGTGCTGGTGCCAGCTGGCGGTGGCCGAGGAGACCGCCACGTCGGTGTCCAGCCCGGCCGCATCGGCCAGGCTGCGGACCACCTCATCGAGGCTCTGGTCCTCGAACACCCGGCTGGCCCGCGCCCGGGCCAGCCGGTGCAGGGCGTCCTCCGCCAGCAGCACGATCTGCGGGGCGCCGTCGCCGTAGCGCTCCTCGATGCCGGTGACCTGGCCGATGAAGGCCGGCGCCTGGCTCTGCTCGCCCAGGCTCAGCTCCAGCTCCGCACCCAGGCGCAGCTCTTCGAACTGGAAGCCGGCCTCGCCGGTGTCGCCGCGGGTGCCCCAGTTCAGCAGCCGCAGCTCGCAGGTGGCCATGCCCGCCAGCGGCAGGCGCAACTGGGCGGCCAGGGCCGCCTCGCCCAGCGCCGGGCGGGCCTCGCCGTCCACCCGCAGGATGGGGCGGGCGTGGACGAAAGGGAGGTCAGCAGCTCTAGTCGACACGCAGGCGCTCCTCGCGCTCCCGGGCGAGCTCCAGCAGCTCCAGCCAGCGCCGCGGTTCCGCCGCCTCGGCGGGCTGGGTGAGGGCGGCGTCCTCGAGGCCGGCGCCGGGTGCCGGCACCAGCTCGGCCTGGATCTCCTCGATGATCACCGTCATGGCCGTCGTCCCCTGCTGCTGCCGGCCCCCAGGCCCAACCCGGCCTGGGCCCCGGCGCCGAGGCCGGCGGAGAGCTCCGCCGCCACCTCCACCGAGGCGCCCACGCCGGCCAGGGCCGGGATGCCGGCGGTGGCGCTCGACCGCACCGAGGCCGAGGGAATGGCGAGACCGCCCGCGGGTGTCCGGCGCGGGTTCTCGATGCCGTTGAAGCGGGCCACATCGCGCCAGTCCCGGGGGTCGCGGCCGGCCGCGGCGGCGGCCTGGTCGGTGCTCTGGGCGTCGCCGCCGGGGGCGAAGCGGGGGGTGGCCCGGGCCGCGGCCTGCACCGAGTCGTCCAGGTCGAACTGGAAGCGGTCCTCCTTGAAGGTCAGGGCCAGGGTGGCCCGCAGCGGGATCCCCTCCGGGGCGAAGAAGTCCAGGGTCTCGTTGTAGCCGGAGAGCATGCCGGTGAACTGGAAGCTGCCCCACTGGAAGCGGCAGCGCTGGGGGGCACCGGGGCGTTCGGCCTCCGGATTCCGGGGCTTCATGAAGGCCTCGGCGATACGCTGGGTGAGCCGGCGCACGTCGGAGTTGGCCTCGGCTCCGGGCTGCTCCACGGTGGTGTCGAACAGCAGCTGCACCGCCAGGCTGGACTCGCTTTTTTCGACGTACTGGGCGGCCGCGCCGCCGCCCCCGCCGGGGTTGTCCGCCTTCAGGGAGTTGGACAGGGTCACCTTCAGGGTGGCGGGGTTGAACTGCACGCTGATGTGGCGGCTCTCCTCACTGGCCGGCTGGTCTCCTTCCATGGGGATCAGCCGGGCCTTGGCCAGCTGGATCTCGGGCATGGTCAGCCGCCTCCCGCGGGTGGGCGTTCCAGGGTCAGGCCGTCGTGCACCAGGTGCAGCTCCTCCACCGCCACCTGGCTGGCGGTGGAGGAGAGATCCGGCCCCTTGAACTTGGTGGGCAGGGCATTGGTCAGCGTCCAGGTCAGCGCCGGGCCGTCCGGCTGCTCCGGGTCGAACACCTCGATGCGCCCGGTGTAGCGCAGCGCGTAGTTGGCCTGGCGGGTGGTGGCGTCGAACCAGCTCCACAGGTCGCCGATGTCTGTGACGCCGCGCTTGAGCACGATGGGGGCGAAGCGGGTGGGGCCGGAGAGCTGCACCTCGCCCCAGTTGCGCCCGCCCTCCTGCACCGCCTTCGGGCTCATGCTGGCCTCCAGGCCGGTAACCTCGCTGAACGCCCCGCGGCACAGCAGCTCGCCCTCGCCGGAGAACAGGGCCACCGAGAAGCGGTAGGGAACGAACTCAGCCACTGCGGATCTCCAGGCGGGGCAGTCCGCCGCTGTCCCGGTCGTGGATGAAGGTCAGCCGCAGCCGGTCGATGGGAAAGGCCGGCGCGATCTCGATGTCGAAGGCCAGCACCGCCTCGGCGGCCGGGTGCTGCACCACCCGGTAGGCCTGCTCCGGGCGGGCGCCGCGCAGCGCGCCGCGGGCGTGCAGCTCGCCCAGGAAGCGCTCCAGGGCCATCAGCGGACGGGGGTCGCGCGGATCCACGTCGAACAGCAGCCGCTCGCCCAGCGCCGTGAGCTCGCGGCGCAGCCAGCCCAGGAAGCGGGCAATTTCCCCGGAGTGGTAGTCCGCCGGCAGGGCGCCGCCCGACAGGGCTGCCACGGGCACGGCGGGGCCGGCCAGGCGCTCGTCGTCCAGCTCCACCGACCCCGCCCGGAGCAGCAGCACCCCCACGCCCGGGTCTTCCCGCAGGGCGGTGGCCGCGTGCTGGGAGAGCCTCGGGTAGGGCAGGGCGTGCCCCGGCAGGGGCTGACCGGCGGTGGAGCGCCAGGGCCCGCGCAGCTGGCTGCTGCGCACCACCGCGCCGGCCACCAGCCCCGCCGGCGAGGCCAGCGGCCGCTCCGGGCCGGCGAGGTAGGGGTAGAGCAGCTGCAGGTGGCGCAGGGCGGGGTAGAGCTCGCCGTGAGGCTCGGAGCCCTCGTTGCGCCCGGCGATGCCCCGCACCAGGGCCAGGGCCTGCCGGGAGGGGGCCGGCAGCTCGCCGCGGGCCTCGGGGTCCAGGGGCAGGGCCAGCAGGCACTGCAGGTCCGGGCGGTGGCGGGCCAGGCTGCGCAGGATGGGCGGGATCACCCGCCGGGGCGCCATGCGCGGCGCCACCGCGGGCATCTCGCCGGAGTGGCGCCGCTCGCGGTGGGAGTCGTCCACTTCGGTGCCGCAGGGCAGGAACACCGGTTCCGGGTTGGGCAGCCGCACCCGGCGCACATCGGCCAACTGGGCGGGAATCTGCAGGCGTTCCAGGTCGGGCAGGGCGATCAGGCCGGTGCCCGGGATCAGTAGCGCCCGGTCGAAAGGCCCCAGGGAGGCGGGGTCGCGCAGGTCGGGGTGCGCCGCCGGCAGGAAGCCCGCCTCGCCGCCGGCCTCGTCCACCCGGATCACCCACAGCCGGGCGGCGCCGTCCGGCAGGTCGCCCGCCGACTCGAAGAAGTCCTGCACCGCCAGCGGCAGCCAGGCCCGGTTGCCGGCCAGGCGGCTGCGGTAGGCGGCAGCAGCACTGAAGGCCTCCGGGAACAGGGCCTGGAAGTGGCCCAGGGAGAGCAGCCTCAGGGGCAGGCCGTACAGGCGCTTGAGATCCTCGTCGCCGGCTTCGGGTGCAGGGGCGGGACGCTCGCCCAGGGCCTCCAGGCGCCGGGCCTGGGCCCCGAAGCCGAGGCCGGCGAGGCCCTCCAGCAGGCGCGGATCCCGGGCCACGCGCTCCCAGCGGGCGGTTCCCGGGCAGTGGCCCAGCATCACCGCCTCCAGCACCGGCCGGGCGGCCGGGCTGGGGTTGGGCAGCAGCTCGATGCGGCGGTCGGCGAGGATCACCGGGCTATTCCTGCTCCACGTTCTCAACCGACAGCACCAGCTCCTCCATGGCCACGTCGCCGCCGCCCTTGGCGGTGAGGGTGGGGCCGGTCCACTTGATGGGCATGGCGCCGCGCAGCTTCCAGCTCACCACCACCTCGGAGCGGTCCTCGTTCATGAGCTTCACCACCACGTTGCGCTTGGCGTCGGCCAGGCGGCCCTCCCGGGTCGCCTCCAGCCACTCGTAGAGGTTCTGGGCACCGATCACGCCGCGCTTGAGGGTGACGTCGCCGGCCTTGCTGATGCCCGGCACCTTGGTTACGTAGTTCACCTTGGCGTTGCCGTTGCGGTACTCGGCCACGGTGACCTCGGCGTTCAGCCCGGAGGCCTCGGAGAAGCCGGCCTGGACCTCCTCGCCCTGGCCGGGCGCGAGCTCCACCAGGAAGTTGAACGCTGAATACGGTGTCTCGCGGAAAACGGCCATGGCGGCTTACTCCCCTCAGGCGTCGGCGGTCTTCTGACCGATGCGGAAGATCACGAACTCGGCGGGCTTGAGCGCCGCCACGCCCACGACGCAGACCATGCGGCCGTTGTCGATGTCGTTCTGGGTCATGGTGGAGCGGTCGCAGCGCACGAAGAACGCCTGCTTGGGCGTGGCGCCGAGCAGCGCGCCGCCGCGCCATTCGTTGAACAGGAAGTCCTCCACCGCGGCGCGGATGTTCGCCCAAAGCGCCTCGCCGTTGGGCTCGAACACCGCCCACTGGGTGGACTTCTCGATGGAGCGCTCCAGGTACAGGAAGTAGCGCCGCACGTTGAGGTACTTCCACTCCGGGTCGCTGGACAGGGTGCGCCCGCCCCAGACCCGGTGGCCGCGCCCGGGGAAGGAGCGCAGGCAGTTGATGCCGTTGGGGTTCAGCAGCTCCTGCTGGAAGCGGTTGACCTCCTGGGCGAAGCGCAGCGCCCCCAGCACCACCTCGTTGGCCGGCGCCTTGTGGACGCCGCGGCGCACGTCGGTGCCGGCGTAGATGCCGGCCATGAAGCCTGACGGCGGCAGGGTCAGCTCCCGGCGGCGGCCGGTGGGATCGGTGGCCACCACCCAGGGGTAGTAGAGGGCCAGGCGGGAGTCGTCGAAGTTGTTGCGGAACTCGCGCACGTCCCCCAGGGACATGCCCTGCTGCGAGTCCACCACCCCCACCCGGTAGCGCATGCGCCGGCAGTGCTTCTGCATTTCCATGACCACGGCGATGTGGTTGGCGGTGTCGGCGGCCGCGGCGGGGACCATGCAGATGGAGACGTCCTCGACGCTCTCCAGGGCCTTGAAGCCGGTGCTGCCCTGGGTCTCGTCCTCCTCGCCGGCGTAGTCGGCGGGGGTGGGCAGGCGCCCGTCGCTGCCGCCGGTGAGCAGCACGATGTGGCGGGGGTCGTCCAGCGAGCCCGCCGGCGGATTGAGATCCACCGGGTTGTAGAGCGCGTCCAGGGCGTCGCGCACCCCCGGCCCGGTGGGGCTGGTGCCCAGGGTGGCGCTCACCGGCTGGGAGAGCTGTTCGGCGGTGCGCTCCGGGTCGGCCGGCAGCGCCGCGTCCAGGCTGCGCTCGGTGCCCGGCGCCACGCTCGCGCCGGTGACGCTCCAGATCACCTCGCCGTCCTTGTGGCCTTTGTGCACGTCCAGGTCGAAGAAGCGGGCGGTGAGGGCGGTGATGGCCGCAGGCTGGCCGCCGAAGGCCGCCAGCGGCAGGGCGATGTCGCTGCTACCGGGCAGGCCCGGGTTGCGGGAGGCCGCCACCGTGAAGCTGGTGCCGGCGGCGTCCAGGTAGCCCTCGATGCGGGTCAGGCCGCCCAGGTCCCAGGCGTTGTTGAGCGGGGTCAGGTCGACGCCGGCGGCCAGGCTCAGCACCGCCGCGGTGCCGTCCGCCAGCACGCCGCTGGCCGGGCGCCGGGCGGCGAGCCGGGTGAGGGTGGTGTCCGAGGGCTCGAGATTGGCCACCACTAGGCCCGCGAGGGGGGTGGTGACGGACACCGGCGTGGTGGTGCCGGGCTGGAAGAGCTGGGGGGTGCCCTGCACCGCGTAATTGTCGCCGGTGCGCCGCACCACGGCCTGCACGTCCATGGGGAAGTTGCTGGTGGCGGGGCCGGTGGTCTTGGCCGTGGCGGGGACGTTGCGGGCAACCAGATACAGCAGGTCGCCCTCTTCGGAGGCGTTGACCTCGGTGGTGGTGAACAGGTTCTCGCTGTCCTGCCAGTGCAGCTCCAGGGCGTAGTTGCCGAGCGCGCCGGGGAAGCGGGCATTGAAACGCACCGCGCTCACCGCGCTGGCGCTGGAGGCGGTGGCCGGGTTGACGGTGCCATCGGCGTTCCAGCGCACCGCCCGCACCGCGTAGAGCTGCTTGCCGCCGTTGTCGAAGAAGGCCCGGGCGGCATGCGCGCAGTAGTTGGGTTGCTGGATGGTGCCGCCGGCGCCGTCGCCGAAGGAGAGGTCGTCGCCGTCACCGAACACCCGCTCGAACTCGGCATAGCTGGTGACGACCTCAGGGATGCCCCGCACCGGGCCGCTGCGGGTGGGACCGACCAGGGAGGCGACGCTGGTGCCGACGCCCTCGATGGACTTGTGCCGGAAGCTGGTCTCCTCGACGAACACTCCAGGGGCGAGATACTCGGGCATGGCTGGCTCTCCTCAGGCTCGGTCCCGTTCAGGGCGCCTCGACGATCAGATGGTCCGCGGCCGGGCTGGTCACCCGGGTGATGCGTCCCGGCTCCACCAGAAGATTGCCGGTGGGGCCGGGGGTGCCGCTGAACGGGTCCCGCAGGTCCACGCCGACGGCGCTGTCGGGGTCCACGGTCTGCTCCGCCATGGCGCCCGGTACGGCGCGCACCGCCAGGGTCGCGGAATAGCTCGTGGCCGGGGCGTCCCGGGTCAGGGCCGGAAGCCGGGACAACGGCAGGTTCAGCTCGCCGCGGGCGTCCGCCTGGCCGATGAACTGCCGGGCGCCGCCCACCGGCGGCGTCACGGTGACTTCCACCAGCGCCCACGGCAGCGGACTGCCGTCAGGCCGGGCCAGGCTCAGGCGCAGCCCGCCAGCGGCCTGGAAGCGGGTGCCGGCGGGCGAGCGGTACAGGTCCACGGCGTGGCCCGCGGCGTTGCCGGCGCTGATGGCAAAGCGCCGCGGCAGGAAGCGCCCTGCCAGGTCTGCGACCGTGCCGGTCAGGCTGTAGGCGGTCTCGGTGGGGGGCTCCACATCCGCCGGCGTCGCATCGCCGTCCAGCACATAGAGCAGGCTGCCGGAGCGCTCCCGCCAGAGCACGGTCTGGCCGGTCTTGTGGTGGAGGGTCAGGCCAGGGGGCAGCGGTGGCTCCAGCCGCACGTCCAGGGGCAGGCGCACCCGGGGTGCATGGTCCGGGGCGAGCAGGCCGCTGCGGTCGATCCAGTCGATCCAGTCGCTGGCGTGGCGAACCACCGTCTCCAGGGCCGCCACTTCAGTGTTCCTCCACTGGCATGACGATGCTGCGCACCGGCGGGCCGGCTTCAGGCATGACCGCAGGTTCCAGGCGCAAGGTCTTGATCAGATACGGCGCGGACAGGCGGTAGTCGCCGGGCAGGCTGTCCCAGACGCGCATCAGGTCCTCGGTGGACATGTCCTCGGGGATGACCTGCAGGGTCTCCGACTCGCCCCAGCCGCTGTCCGCCACCGCCAGGTGAGAGACGTCCAGCTCCAGGGAGGACCCCAGCTGCTGCATGGCCCAGCCCACCAGCAGCGCCTCGGCAGTGGCGTTGGTGGACCAGCCCACCAGCAGCAGGTGCAGGTTCACCGGCAGCTCGGGACGCGGCCGCTGGTCGGGACGCCCGGGGGGCAGGTAGCGGTTGCGGCCGTAGGGGTCCACCGCCACCCGGTGCAGATACAGGCCGAGCGTGTTGCCGGCAGGGTCGGTGCGCAGGTCCTGGGAGCCCAGCACCCGCACGTCCGGGTTCTCTATCAGTCCCGCCAGGTCGCCCGCCTGGGTCAGCAGCAGGCGCTCGCGCAGGGCGTCGAGAGCGCCGGTGACCGCCCGAAAGCTGGCCATCAATCCTGCTCCGTGGGGCGCCGCGAGGACATCTGGCCGCTCCTTGCCGGGGTCAGTGAAGATCCGGATTGACTGCAAGCAAAGCACAGACGCCAGCTAATGCAACGGGGACGGACGGACGCGGGCGAAACTGCCCGGCATTGAGGGACCGGCGGCGCGAAATCGCTGGACAGGATGCGGCGCAGTTCGCGTATACTCCGCGGCGAATCCGCGCCATCCGGTCGGCGCTCCCGTCTCGCGGCTGATTCCTGGCCTCCCGGCCACTCATCCCGAACGCTCAATCAGGTCATCCCGCCTGGACCGGCCCGGGGCCTCCCCGGCAGGCCGACTCTTGGAGAATCCATGTCTTTCGACACGCTCGGCCTGTCGGCCGAACTGCTGCGTGCAGTCGCAGCCGAGGGTTACACCTCTCCCACCCCCGTCCAGGCCCGGGCCATCCCGGAAGTCCTGGCGGGCCGTGACGTACTCGCCGGCGCCCAGACCGGCACCGGCAAGACCGCCGCCTTCACCCTGCCCCTGCTGCAGCGCCTGGCAGGCAGCCGCGGCGATGGCCGCCGGCCCCGGGCCCTGGTGCTCACGCCGACCCGGGAACTGGCCGCCCAGGTGGAGGCCAGCGTCACCGTCTATGGCCGGAACTCCGGGCTGCGCTCGGCGGTGATCTTCGGCGGGGTGGGCATGCAGCCCCAGGTGGACCGTCTGCGCCGCGGCCTGGACATCGTGGTGGCCACTCCGGGCCGGCTGCTGGACCACGCCGGCCAGCGCACCATCGACCTGTCCGGCATCGAGATCCTGGTGCTCGACGAGGCCGACCGGATGCTGGACATGGGTTTCATCCACGACATCCGCCGGGTATTGAAGCTGCTGCCGGCGAAGCGCCAGAACCTGATGTTCTCGGCCACCTATTCGCCGGATATCCGCAAGCTGGCGAACTCAGTGCTGCGTGATCCGGCGGTGGTGGAGGTGGCCGGCCACAACCGCGCCGCCGACACCGTGGCCCAGGTGGTGCACCCGGTGGAGAAGGCCGCCAAGCGGGCCCTGCTGTCCCACCTGATCCGTGACGGCGACTGGGCCCGGGTGCTGGTGTTCACCCGCACCAAGCACGGCGCCAACCGGCTCGCCGAGCAGCTCGGCCGGGACGGCATCGCCGCGGCGGCGATCCACGGCAACAAGAGCCAGAACGCCCGCACCAAGGCACTGAAGGCCTTCAAGGACGGCGAGCTGACGGCCCTGGTGGCCACCGATATCGCCGCCCGCGGGCTGGACATCGACGGCCTGCCTCACGTGGTGAACTACGAGCTGCCCAACGTGCCGGAGGACTACGTCCACCGCATCGGCCGCACCGGCCGGGCCGGCGAGGCGGGCACCGCGGTGTCGCTGCTGAGCCCGGAGGAGCGGGACCATCTTTCGGGCATCCAGCGCCTGCTGCGCCGGGAGCTTCCGCAGCAGCCGGTGAGCGGCTTCGTCTGGCAGCCTGGCCCGGAGAGCACCGCTGCTGCCGGCCGGGAGCCGGAGCGGCCGGCGCCCGCGGCGCGGCGCAGTGGCCCGCGGCGCAGGGGGCGGGGCAACGGCGGCGGCGCATCACGCGGCCGGACGTCCAGCCGGCCGAGCTGAGCCTGCCATGAAGCGCCCCGGGGGCAATGCCCCGGGGCGCAATCAGCCGTAGATGTAGCGCACCAGGTCGTCGATGGTGTGCTGCTGGCCGTCGACCACGGCCTTGGTGAGGTCACCGGCGGAGATCACCCCCAGCAGGGTGTCACCCTCGTACACGGGCAGGTGGCGCATGCGTTTCTGGGTGCACAAGGACATCGCCTCACCCACCGTGACGGTGGGCGATACCGTGGCGATGTCCCGGGTCATGACCTGGGATATCGCCGTGGTAGCCGGGTCCAGCCCCTCGTTGACCACCCGCGTCATCAGATCCCGCTCCGTGAACATGCCGCACAGAGTCCCCCGGTCGATCACCAGGGCGGCGCCAACCCCGGCCTCCGCCATGATCTGAACGGCTTCCTTCACGATGGCCGTCGGTGGCACGCTGTAGAGAGCATCGGTCTTATTCTTAAGAATGGTGCCTAGCGTCTGGTTCACTCCTCAACTCCGAGCTGCTCGCCAATGTGGTCAGAATGGTGCTCCAAGCATAGCCGCTGTGTGAGCCGGTTACGCCCCGTGCCCGGCATGCCGGTGGAGGATCGCCGATGACGGATCCGGGCGACGACCTGGCATTGTTGAGGGAGCGCCTTGCCGCGGCAATGCCTGATGCCGACCGGCGCGACGACGCCCTCGCCCTGCGCTGCTGCCAGCTGGCCCTGGAAGCCCTGGAGGACGGCTGTTACGGCATCGGCGCGGTGCTGGTGGACGCTGGCGGCGAGGTGCTGGCCGAGGGCCGCAACCGGGTGTTCAGCGGCGGTTTCCACTCCGGCGCCCATGCCGAGATGCTGACCCTTGACCGGCTGGAGGCCGAGCGCCCGGAGTTCGCCGGCCGCCGCGAGGCGCGGCTGGTGGTGTCCCTGGAGCCCTGCGCCATGTGTCTGGGCCGGTTGCTGCTGTCCGGCATCGGCGAGCTGCGCTTCGTGGCGGAGGATCCGGACGGCGGCATGGTGCACCGGGTCTCCCGGCTGAGCCCGGTGTGGCGCAACCTGGCGAGCCTGCAGCGCCAGTTGCCGGCAGACGTCAGCTGGCCGATGCGCGAACTGGCCTCGCGGCTCGCCTCGGCCCGCATGGACAGCTTGCGCGCGCGCTGGTGCGAGGCCGTCGGCCTGCCGCCGCCGCGATGATCGCCGCCTCCCGCATGTCGCGCCGGCGTCGATGGCTCCCCATGTTGGCCCTGGTGCCCGGGCTGGCAGTGAGTTCTGCCGCAGCCGCCGAGGATTCGGCGCTGACGGTCACCGAGGTCGCCCCGGGCGTGTACGTCCACCAGGGCAGCCACGCAGAGATCGCAGAGGCCAACCGCGGCGCCATCGCCAACCTGGGTTTCGTGGTGGGGGAGCGCTGCGTGGCGGTGATCGACACCGGCGGCGCTCCGGCCACCGGCCGGGCGCTGCGCCGGGCAGTGCGCAAGGTCACCAGGCTGCCCATCTGTCACGTCATCAACACCCATGTGCACCCGGATCACTGGCTGGGCAACAGCGCCTTTGCAGACGACCAGCCGGAGTTCATCGGCCATGCCCGGCTGCCGGCCCAGCTGGCCGCCCGGGGCAGCTACTACATCACCGCCCTGCAGAGGGACACTTCCTTCCGCTATGGGCCGGACGCCCTGGTGCCTCCCACCCGCACCGTGGCAGACGTACTGGAGCTGGACCTGGGCGGACGGCGGCTGCGCCTGGAGGCGATGCCGCCCGCCCACACCGACAATGACTTGATCGTCACCGACCTGGCCACCGGCACCCTCTGGCTCTCGGACCTGCTTTTCGTCGAGCGGGTGCCGTCCCTGGATGGCAGCCTCAGGGGCTGGCTGGCCATACTCGACCGGTTGCAGGCCCGCAAGGTAGCCCGCGCCGTTCCGGGCCACGGGCCGGCCAGTGTCGCCTGGCCCGACGCGGCGGCGCCGCTGCGGCACTACCTGGAGCGCCTGCTGGCGGAGACCCGGGCAGCCATCGCTGCCGGAGCTACCCTGGAAGAAGCACTGGAGCGTGTCGCGGCCGCCGAGGCGGGGAACTGGAAACTGTTCCAGGACTACCATCCCCGCAACGTCGGCAAGGCCTACACGGAACTGGAATGGGAGTGAGCCCCGGGCGGATCGCCGGGGGGGAGGTGCCGTGAGAATGCTGATTGCTGCCCTGGCTCTCGGGCTGGTGGCTGCCGCCCCGGCCCCGGCCGCCAGCGACACCCGGGACGACCGCTGGCCCGAGCTGCGCCAGCGGCTGTTCGGTGACCGGCCGATCCAGGAGGCCGACCAGGTGATCGGCATCGAAGCGCCGTACCGCGCCTCGGACGCCGCCCTGGTGCCCATCACCGTGGAGGATCTGCGCCCGCCGGGCGCGGAACCGGCCCTTCGCCGCCTGCACCTGATCGTCGACAACAACCCGGAGCCCCTGGCCGGTGTGTTCCGGTTCGGCCCCGCCGCCGGCCGGGTCGCTCTGTCCACCCGCATCCGCATCAATGCCTACACCCACGTGCGGGCCGTGGCGGAGACCGCCGACGGCCGGTTGCTGATGGGCAGGCGCTTCGTGAAGGCCAGTGGCGGCTGCTCGGCGCCGGTCGGGGCGGAGGAGGCCGAGGCCCTGCAGGACCTGGGCCGCATCCGCATGCGCAGCTGGCCGGCCGAGGGGCCTGGCGGCGAGCGGGTGCAGGTGATGATCCGTCACCCCAACTACTCCGGGCTGCAGATGGACCAGCTCACCCGTCTCTACCGCCCGGCCCATTTCGTGGAACGCCTGGAGGTGCTGCGCGGGACCGAGCCGGTGGTGCAGGCGGACCTCACCATCACCCTGAGCCGCAACCCCAGCCTGCGTTTCTACGTGGAGCCGGCGCCCGGAAAGGCCCTGCAGGTGCGGGCCCGGGACAACGACGGCAACGAATTCCGCCGCGGCGCCCCCGGGCCAGCCGAGCCGCCCGGTTGAGCCCCACGCCGCCGCACCGGTCGTGATCAGGCCAGCCCGAACGCCTGCAGCAGGAAGGCGTAGCGATAGGCCACTTCTTCGAGGTACTGGAAGCGCCCAGGGGGCCCGCCATGGCCGGCGCTCATGTTGGTGCGCAGCAGCAGCTGCCCCGGTGGCTCGGCCTCCGCGCGCAACCGTGCCACCCACTTCGCCGGCTCCCAGTATGTCACCCGCGGGTCCGAGACCCCGGCCGTGACCAGCAGGTGAGGGTAGGGGCGCGGGGCCACATTGTCGTACGGCGAGTAGGCGAGGATGTCGAAGTAGGCGTCCGCGTCTTTGATCGGGTTGCCCCACTCCGGCCACTCCGGAGGGGTCAGCGGCAGACTCGGGTCCAGCATGGTGTTGAGGATGTCGACGAAGGGCACATCCGCCACCGCCGCATGGAACAGCTCGGGGCGCCGGTCCAGGACGGCTCCGACCAGCAATCCGCCGGCACTGCCGCCGTGCAGGGCGAGTCGCCCCGGGGCGCTGTAGCCCGCCGACACCAGCGCCTGCGCACAGGCGATGGTGTCGGTGAAGGTATTCATCTTCCGGCGCAGCCTGCCCTCCCGGTACCAGCGGTAGCCGCGCTCCTTGCCGCCGCGGACGTGCGCGATGGCGTAGACGAAACCGCGATCCACCAGTGACAGCCGGTTCGGGCTGAACGCCGGCAGCTCGCTCATGCCATAGGCTCCGTAGCCGTAGAGCAGCAGCGGAGTCTCCGGGCCCGGTGTCAGGTCCCGGCGGTGGAACAGCGAAATCGGCACCTGCTCACCGTCGGGCGCCGTGGCGCTCAGCCGCTGGCTGACGTAGGCGCCCGGGTCGTGTCCCGAAGGGATCTCCTGTTCCTTGCGCAGCACCCGCTCGCGGCGCGCCATGTCGTAGTCGTAGACTCGCGCCGGGGTGGTGAAGCTGCTGTAGGCAAAACGCAGGGTATCGGTCGCGTACTCGTAGCCCGGGATCAGGCCAAGGCTCAGGCAGGGCTCGTCCACGGCGATGGCGTGCTCCTCGCCGTCGGCGATCCGGCGCACCACGAGCCGC
The DNA here is from genome assembly GCA_964487155.1 of uncultured Ectothiorhodospiraceae bacterium. GTDB lineage: Bacteria > Pseudomonadota > Gammaproteobacteria > Nitrococcales > Nitrococcaceae > CAZAQB01. The sequence goes on along the minus strand of CAZAQB010000009.1, from coordinate 22,462 downwards.
GTCTGTGCGTCCTCCAGCTCCTGGCGCACCAGCCAGTCGCGGAACACGATGAAGCCCTCGATGAGGCGTCCGGGGCGGTGCCCGACCAGGTCTTTCCAGTGCTCGCGATCCGGTGTGGCGAGCGGCGCCTCGCAGAGTCGGAAGTCCTCGGCGGCATTGGCGTTGTTGAGTATCAGCCAGCACTCGCCATGGTCGCTGACCTCGTACTCGACGCCGCGCTCACGGGCGGCGATCACCCGCGGCGGCGCGTCGATATCGTCCGCGGGCAGGTAGCGCACCTCGGTGGTGGTGTGATCGTGGCTGTCAATGAGCAGAAAACGCCCGCTCTCGGTGCGTGCCACGCCCAGGAAGAAGCCTGGGTCGGGCTCCTCGTAGACCAGCCGGTCCGCTGCCGGCGACTCGCCAAGGCGATGGCGGTAGACCCAGCGCGGGCGGTGCTCGTCGTCCAGCAGTGTGTAGAGCAGGGCGGCCCCGTCGGCCGCCCAGGCGGTGCTGCCGCACGCGTTATCGATGCGCTCGGCGAGGTCGGTGCCGGCCTGGAGGTCGCGGATGCACAGGGTGTAGGCCTCGGCACCGGTGCGGTCCACCGCGTAGGCGAGATGGCGATGGTCGGGGCTGTGTTCGGCACCGCCGAGTTGGAAATAGTCACTGCTTCCAGCCTCGGCCTCGGCGTCGCCGTCCAGCAGTAGCGTTTCCTTGCCGCCCTCCCGGGGGCGCCGGCAGAACACGGGATGCTGTCCGCCTTCGCGGAAGCGCGTGTAATACAGCCACGGGCCGTCCGGCGCCGGCACGCTGGCATCATCCTCGCGGATGCGCCCGCGCAGCTCTGCATAAAGGCGTTCGCGCAGCCCCTGGGTGGGCGCCATCACGGCTTCGGTGTAGGCGTTCTCCGCTTCCAGGTGGACACGGATCGCGGCGTCCAGGCGTTGCGGGTCGCGCATTGCTTCGCGCCAGTGCGCGTCGCGCAGCCAGGCGTATGGATCCTCGCGCCGGTGTCCGTGACGCCTGGAGACGACCGGGCGGCGAGCAGCGACGGGTGGTATCGGGGGCGAAGAATGACTCACGAAAGGCCTTCAGATGCTCGTTTTTCCCGGATCTGCGCAGCCAATTGCGCCCGGAGCGGCGCGCGGCGCAATGGATGCCGCAGCCCGCGATGGGGCACTGCGGCTGCGCCGCATGATACGCGGGCGCAATCAGACGATCATCCTGGCGCCTGGCGATGAGCCCCCTTTGCGGGCCATCCGGGGGCTGGCCACAGGAGTGGAGCTCAGGCACGAGCGTTCCGCTTTTTGCGATCCTTTGGGCGGTCATGGGAGGCGCATGGTGACACTATGCAATGAACCTGAGCGCTGACAGGGGCCGAAGCAGCGAAAGGCTGCGCTATGGATTTCTGGGGCGCAGGCTCCCCGCCCGCATATCTCACCGGATCGCTGCGGATCGGTAGCGAGTGGAAGATCCTTCGGCTTGCGCAAAGCGGAATCCAGGTGGCGCGCCGGGGCCCGGCGGCGGTCGCTGCCGGCATCTGCCGGCAGTCGGCGCGCAGCCAAGGCTACGCGGCAGGCCGGGTTTCGGTGGGATATGCGGGCTGGGTGCCGCTGCCGGGCCCAGCCGGGGGCGAGGCTCCGGGACGGGGCCCGCAGTCTTTGACGGGGGGAGAGAGAGGGTATGCGCGAGCCCGTGCTGCGTTCCTGCCGGGACGCCGGCGGTGATGGAGGGGAGCCCTGTCCGGCCCCCGCCATGCCGCGGTTTTCCCGGGCACGCCACTACAGCGAAGAGGCGGTGCAGGCCCGCCTCGACTGGCTGCGCCGGGTCTCCGGCGCCGACCCGGTGGCGCTGGCGGCCCACCACCTGGACCCGCCCTCTCTGGCGGGCAACATCGAGAACTTCGTCGGGGCCGTGCAGCTGCCCGTGGGCATCGCCGGCCCCCTGTGGGTGCGTGGCGTTCACGTTCGGGACGCCGTACCCGTTCCCGTGGCCACCACCGAGGGCGCGCTGGTCAGTTCCGTCAGCCGCGGGGCGGCGGTGTGCAACGCCGCCGGCGGCGTGCAGGTGCACGTGGTCCGCCGCACCATGGTGCGGGCGCCGGTGTTCTACTGCCGGGGCCTGGAAGGGGCGGTGGCCCTGGAGGCCTGGCTGGGGGAGCACTTCGATGAGGTCCGGGCGGAGGCCGAGCGGGGCTCCTCCGTGGCCCGCCTGCAGCAGATCCGCAGCCACGTATTCGACGACAGCGTGCACGTCCAGTTCTATTTCAGTACCGGTGACGCCGCCGGACAGAACATGACCACCGCCTGCACCTGGCTGGCCTGCCGGTGGATCGCCGAGGCGGTGGCCGGAGATCCGGTCATTGGCCTGCGCGACCACGTGATCGAGGGCAATCTGTCGGGCGACAAGAAGGCCAGCCAGCAGAACTACGCCCTGGGCCGGGGCACCGCGGTGACCGCCCGCTGCCGCATACCCGACCGCCTGCTGCGGCGTGCCCTGCGGATCTCCGCCAGGGAATTCGTGCGCACCTGGCAGAGCGGTGAGGTCGGGGCCCTGCAGGCGGGGATGCAGGGATCAAACATCAATTTCGCCAACCTGGTGGCCGGGGTGTTCGCCGCCACCGGGCAGGACCTGGCCTGCGTCCACGAGTCCTCGGCCGGCTACCTGAAGGCGCGGGAGGAGGGCGGCGACCTGGTGCTGGCGGCCTACCTGCCGGCCCTGGTGATGGGCAGCGTCGGCGGCGGCACCCAGCTGCCGGCCCAGGCGGATTGCCTGGCGCTGATGGGCTGCGCCGGGCCCGGCGGCGCACGGCGGCTGGCGGAGATCGTCGCCGCCGCCTGCCTGGCCCTGGATCTGTCCACCGGGGCCGCCATTACCGCCAGCGAGTTCGTCCAGGCCCACGAGCGGCTGGGCCGCAACCGCCCCGGACCGCGGCTGCGCCGGGAGCACATCGACGCCGAACTGCTCTCCCGGATGCTGCGGGTGCCGGGGGAACGGGTACGCCGGCTGGGCCTGGAGCATCTGGACGCCGCCGGCTCCATCCTCACCCGGGTGGCCGCCGACCCGGAGCAGGGGGCCTGGGGCCTGTACCGCTGCGCCCTGGAACTGGACGGCCCCGGCGGGCGGCGCCGGGAATCCGCGGTGCTGAAGCTCAAGCCCCCCGGCAGCCGGCTGTTCCAGGTGGCCTCCCAGGTGGCGCGGCTGAGCGGCGACGACCGCCTCGGCGGACTGTTCGAGGCCCAGGGGAGCATTTTCGGCCTGGAGCGGTGCGCCTCCCGGGAGGTGGAGTTCTACCGCCGGCTGGCCCCGGGGCTCGCGCCCCACGTGCCCCGCTGCCTGGGAACCCTGGCCGACCCGTCCCGGCAGCTCCACGGCCTGTTGCTGGAGGATCTCTCCGACGGCGGCTGGCTTCCCCCGGGGGCGGATCCCGGGAGCTGGCCCGCGGAGTTGCTGGACAGGGCCCTGGAGGTTCTGGCGGACATCCACGCCCGGCACTGGCTGGGCGCGGGGGAAACCCCTCCCGGCCCCGGTTTCCGGGGGCCCGAGGCCGAGGACTACGCCCGCTCCGGTCCACTGCTGGCCACCCTCACGGCCTTCAATGCCGAGCGTTTCCCGGAACTGCTGGACGCCCGGCTGCGCGGCCTGCTGGAGGCGGCCCTGGAGGACCCCGGCACCCACCGGCGGCGCTGCCGCCAGTTCGGGACCACCCTGACCCACAACGACTGCAGTCCCCGTAACATCGCGTGGCGCGACGGCCGGGCGCTGTTCTACGACTGGGAGCTGGCCTGCCTGCAGAGCCCCCACCATGACGTCGCGGAACTGCTGGCCTTCGCCCTGGAGGACGGCGCCGGGGCCGGCTCCCTGGCCCGGCATGCCCGGCACTACCGCCGCCACCTGTCCCGCCAGCTGGGCGTCGAGCTGGATGCGGACGAGTTCCTGGAAGGCTTGCGCTGCAACACCCTGGACCTGCTGCTGGTGCGCTTCAATCTCTACCTGCTGGGCCACGGCGTGCTGCGCTTCCCGTTCATGGAGCGGGTCTACCGCAACTTGGCGCGCCTGCTGCTGGCGCCGGAGCTGGATCCCGGCCATGGCGGCTGAGCACCGGGCGGTTGTGCTGGACCTGGAGGACCCCGCCTGCACGGATGCCGTGCGCGCCGGCAGCAAGGGGGCCCGGCTGGCGGAACTGCGCCAGGAGGGCTTCCCGGTGCCCCGGGGCCTGGTGCTCACCGTGGACGCACTGGCGGCCTTCTGCCGGCACAACGCCCTGGAGCCGGCCCTGGCCGGCAATGACCCAGCGGCCCTTGGCCGGGTGCTGCGGGACGGCCGCTGGCCGCCGGGACTGCTGGCGGAGCTGGAGGCGAGGGTGGCGGCGCTGGGTGCCGGCGTGCTGGCGGTGCGCTCCTCCAGCCCGGCGGAGGACGGCGCGGCCCAGTCGATGGCGGGGCAGTTCCTCAGTTGCCTCGGCATCGGGCCCGATGGCGTGCCCGGGGCGGTGCGCCGTTGCTGGGCCAGCATGCTGGATGCCGCCCCCGGCGCCTACCGCCGGCGCATGGGAGGCGAGGCCGGCCTTGCCATGGCGGTGGTGGTGCAGGTCCAGGTGGCGGCCCGGCGGGCCGGAGTGCTGTTCTCCCTGGACCCGGTGGCGCGGACCGCGGATCACTGGCTGCTGGAATGGACCGAAGGCCTGGCCGACCGCGTGGTGGCGGGCGCCATCACCCCTGAGCGGCGCCGGCTGCGCCGGGATGCCCCGCCGGCCGGCAGCGTCGACTCCCTGGACTGCCAGCTCGCGGAAGTCTGCCGCTGGGGCGCCCGGGCCGAGGCCCGCTACCGCCTGCCGGTGGACCTGGAATGGGCCGCCGACGCCGAGGCGGTGTGGGTGGTGCAGGTGCGGCCCCAGACCGCCTGCCTGGGCCCGGAAACCCGGGCCTGGAGCAACGTCAACATGGCGGAGAATTTCCCGCGGCCCCTGGCGCCCCTGGCCTGGTCCCTGGTGGACCGCTTCTACGCCGCTTACATGGAGGCCGCCCTGGGCCGCATGGGCTGGACGGCCGGCGACCTGGCCCGGGTACGGCCCCAGATCGGCCGGCTGAACGGCGTGCACGGCGGGCGCGTCTACTACGACCTGCACAGCTGGTATGCGCTGCTGGACTGCTTTCCCTGGGCGCGGGCGCTGCGGGCCGCCCTGGATCACTACATCGGCCAGGGGCTGCCCTACCGGCTGGGCGTGGATGAATCGGCGCCGCGGCTGGGCCGGCTGCGCCGGGCGCGCATCGCCGTCGGTTTTCCGTTCCGCCTGCTGGGCCTGGTGCTGGGCACCGGGCGCCGGCTGAGCCGGGCGGAGGCGGCGTTCCAGACCCAGCGCCGGCGCTGGCGGCCGGCCCCCGCCACGCCGACCCAGGCCCTGGCAGCCCTGGAGCGGCGCCTGGCCTACGTCCGCCAGGCCTGGGGCGAGGTGGCGGCCGCGGACATCCTGGTGATGGTGTTGCCGGCAGCGGTGGCGGCCCTGGGGCAGCGCTGGCTGGACCGCGACGCCGAGACCGTGGCCGCCGAGCTGTTTCGGGGGCTGGACCTGGCCAGCATCCGTCCGTCCCGGGCCATCTGGGCCATGGCCCGGGAGATCGCCGGGCGCCCGGACCAGGCGGCCCTGCTGCGCGAAGGCCTCCACGGCCCCCTGGAGGACAGCCTGGACCCGCCCCAGCGCCAGCGGCTGGCCGAGTTCATGGAGGCCTACGGCGGGCGTTGCTACCACGACTGCACGCTGGTGGCCCCCACCTTCCAGGAACAGCCGGCCCTGTACTGGGACCTGGTGCGCCGCTACCTGGAGGGCGGCCTGGCGGAGCCCGCCGCCGGTTGCGAGGCCGCGGCGGCTCAGGCGTGCGGCACCCTGGAGCACTGGCTGGGGGAACTGCCGCCGGCGCGCCGCTGGGCCTTTCGGCGACTGGCCGGGGCGGCCCGGGATGCCCTGGCCCTGCGCGAGCGGGGGCGGTTGCTGCAGAGCCTGCTGTTCGGCGAGTTGCGCCGGGCGGCTTTGGCCCTGGGTGAGCAGCTCCGGGCGGCCGGCCACCTGCAGGGCCCCGAGCAGGTGTTCGAGCTGCGCCTGGAGGAGGTCCGGGACCTGCTGGAGGGGCGCCTGCCCTTTCCCGAAACCCTGGCGGAACTCATCGCCCTGCGGGAGCGGGCCCGGCGCCGGGCCGAGACCCGGGTGCCGGGGGAGTTCTTCCTGCTGGAGCCGGGAGAGCAGGCCCCCGGCAGCGAACCCCCTCCGGCGCCGACCCACGACGGCCGCCTCCATGGCGTCGGCGTGGCCCGGGGCACGGTCCGGGGGCGCGCCCGGCTGGTCCTGGAGCCGGGTCCGGACACCCACCTTGACCCGGGCGACATCCTGGTGACCCGCGCCACCGACCCGGGCTGGACGCCGCTGTTCTCCCTGGCCGGCGGCCTGGTGCTGGAGCGCGGCGGCATGCTCTCCCACGGCGCCATCGTCGCCCGGGAATTCGGCATCCCGGCCGTCACCGGCGTCGACGGGGCCACCCGGGCCATAGCGGACGGCCAGTGGCTGAGGGTGGACGGCCACCGGGGGGTGGTGGAGCTGCTGGCAGAGCCCGAGGCGGGTCCACCCGCCGCCGCCGGCGGGGAGTCCGCGTGAGCCGCAGCGTGAGGGCTTCTGCCCGGGCGCTGACCGCCTTCATGGCGGAGCGCTGTCCCTGGCCGGTGCTGCTGGGAGTGGCGGGCGCCCTGGTGCTGGGTCCGGCGCTGGCGTCGGGCCGTCAGGCCCCGGCCGCCCTGGCGGCAGCCAGTGCCAGCGTGGCCCTGGGGCTGCTGCTGCTGCGCATCACCGACGATCTGGCCGACCTGGAACGGGACCGGCGGCTCGCCCCCCGGCGCGGGCTGCCCAGCGGCCGCATCGACCCCGCGGCCCTGGGCCGGACCCTGCTGCCCGGGCTGGTCCTGCTGGTGCTGCTGAACCCGGGACCGGGGCTGTGGGCGGTGCTGGTGGGGCTCGGATGGTACGCGGCCTACTACCGGTTCCGGCGGCGGCTTCCCGCCACCCTGCGGCCCTGGCTGGTGAACGCCGTGTTTCCCCTGGCGGTACTCTACGGCGCCGGCGGGGCCTCGGTGGCGAGCCTGTGGCTGGCGGCCTTCGTGGGGCTCGCCGTGGTGGGCCACGACTACGCCCACGAGGTGCGGGCCCCGGCCGAGGAGGGCCACCAACAGGACTCCGCCTCGGCCCGCTGGGGCCCCGGGAGGGCCGCCCTGGCCGGGATTCTCCTGTACCTGGCCGCCAGCGCGGCCGGGGTGGGCGCCTGGATCGCCCTGCAGCGTCCAGCGCTGTTCGGGATCGCCCTGCTGGCCGCCACAGGCGGGCTGGCTCCCCGCCTCTGGGCGTTGTGGCGCCGGCCCGCCGCGGGCTCGGCCGGGCAGCTGTACGTGGCTGGGTTCGTCTACTTCCTGCTGCCCCTGGCGATCCTGCCTCTGGAGCCCCTGGTGGCGGGGCCGGGCGCCGCGCCATGAAGGGCCCGGTAGGCATCTACAACGCCCCTGCGGCGGTGACTTTCACCAGCCTCGCCCTGGCGGTGGGGGCGGTGCTGCTGTCGTGGCACGGCCAGCTCGCTCTGGCGCTGGTGACCCTGATCTGGGCGGGCATCTGCGATCTGCTGGACGGCTGGGTGGCGCGCCGCCGGCCCCGCAGCGCCGCGGAGCAGTCCTTCGGGCTGCAGATCGACTCCCTGGTGGACATGGCGGCGTTCGGCATGACCCCCTGGCTGGTGCTGCTTCACGACGGCCGGGATGCCCCCTGGGACATGGCAGTCTACCTGGCGTACGCGGCCGCAGCGGCCATGCGCCTGGCCCACTTCAACCGCACCCGCCTCGACGCCGAGCTTCCCGCCAGCCACAGCCAGGGCCTGCCGGTCACCTATGCGGCCCTTGTGTTTCCCGTGGTGATGCTGACGCAGGGCTGGTTGGCAGAGAGCGTTTTCACGGTTCTGCTCCGGGTCACGGTCGCGGGGCTGGCCCTACTGTTCCTGCTGCCGGTGCCCCTGCCCAAGCCCCGGGGGCGGGCCTACGCCGTGTTCGCCGTCCTGGCCGTGGCGCTGACCTGGCTCTGGCTGGCCCGGGCCTGATGCTGCGGGAGCTGGCTGAACTGCTGCTGCTGATCGCCCCCCTGGTGGTGGGCGGGGTGAGCAACCAGCTCTACCTGCGGCTGCCCGCCGTAGGCCGGTGGAATGCCCCCCTGGACGCCGGGCGCCGGGGCCGGGACGGCGCTCCGCTGCTGGGACGCAACAAGACCTGGCAGGGGCTGGCGGGAATGATGCTGCTGACCGGCCTGTGGATGGCGGCCGTGGCCGGGCTGGCCCGCCACTGGCCGGGGCTCGGCCAGCTGGCGCGGCTGGACTATGGGGGCTGGGCCTGGCCCCTGGAGCCCCTGGCCTACGGGGCCCTGTGGGGCCTGGCCTACGGGCTTGCCGAGCTGCCCAACAGCTAC
>CAZAQB010000009.1:0-13895 GCA_964487155.1 uncultured Ectothiorhodospiraceae bacterium | reverse complement strand
CTACGGGGCCCTGTGGGGCCTGGCCTACGGGCTTGCCGAGCTGCCCAACAGCTACCTCAAGCGGCGCCTGGGCATCCGCCCCGGCGCCAATACAGGCGGGCCCCGGGGCCTGGCCTTGCGGGCGCTGGACCAACTGGACTCGGTCGCCGGCTGCGTGCTGGTGCTGCCGGTGTTCTACACGCCGGGACTGGCTGAGGCGGCAGCCATCCTGCTGCTGGGAGGGGCGGTGCACTACGCGGTCAATCTGGCGTTGTACGGCCTGGGGTTGAAGGGCCAGGCGGGGTGAGGGGGTTCAGCAAATGGGCGGTGGAGGGGGCGGGAGACTGGTCGCCGGCGCGCCGGCGGTTGGTGCCGGCTCTCCCCCACGTTTCTTCGCAACGTGGGGCTACGGCGGGCGCTAGCACGGCGGTGTGGGAGCCCCTGTGGCAGCGGTGCCCTCGCCGTGATCCTTGGCCGCGCCACCGGGAGGCCAGCCGCAGCCCGCCGTAGGGCACGTTGCGAAGAAACGTGCCATCGAGCGGTGGCCTGGCTGCCTCGCCATGCTGATTGCGTAACCACCCTTTGAGTCAGGCGTGGGGCGTTAATCCCCGGCGGCGTAGTCGATCAGCTCCTGCAGGGTGGCGTTAACCGCCGCCGCGGCGGCGTCAGCCGTCGGGTCTCCGGAATCCGCGGGCAGTAGCAGGGTGGTCAGCACCACCTGGTCGCCGTCCTGGTAGGCCGCCACCTTGCAGGGCATGTGGCGGATGAACCCGGGGTTGGCGCTGAGCAGACGGTGGGCCACCTCCAGGCTGCACATCTGGATCACCGTGGCCGGGAAGGCATCCGGGTAGCCCGCCCGCGCCAGGGCGTGGCCGATATGGTTGCGGCCCACCAGCCGGAAGTTGCGCTCGGTGGCGGCGAACTGCAGATCGGCGATGACATCCGGGAAGGCCCGCTCGGTGCGCCGCTCGATGTACTGCTCGGCGCCGGCGGCGGCGCCGGCCAGGGCCAGCAGCATTCCCAGCAGCAGAGCGACCGCGCGGACGGGACGGGTAGCGGGATGGGACATGGGACGCTCCGGCTGGCGTGGCGGACACGGGCACTATAGTTGACGCTCGCCCGGCGCCCCCAGCGACCGCTGCGTCGAGGGCGGAGTCCCTCGGTGTCGGCGGCGGCCGGTGTAGGGCATGATCTATGGTGGGAGCGAGGTACTGCCACTTTTGCTCCATCCCACCGCCAGGAGGTGACATGACTGATCTTGCCACCCGGGCGACCCCCCGCTACCTGGTGTTCGGGTTCGCCGCCGGGTTCCTTGCCACGCTGATCTTCCACCAGCTCACCGTGGCCCTGCTGTGGAACCTGGGCATCGCGCCCTTCGGCCCCTTCCCCATGGCGGCCACCTGGCCCCTGGGCGTGCCGGCGGTGTTCTCCCTGGCCTTCTGGGGCGGCGCCTGGGGTCTCCCTTACGCCCTGGTCCACCATCGGTTCCCGCCGCGGGCCGGCTACTGGGTAACCGCCTTCGTCCTCGGCGGGCTGCTGCCCTCGGCGGTGGCGTTGCTGGTGGTGCTGCCCCTCAAGGGCGGCCCGGTGGGCGGCGGCTGGCAACCGGCGCTGCTGCTTACCGCTTTCCTGGTCAACGGTGCCTGGGGAGTGGGCACCGGCGTCTTCCTGCGGCTGCTGGAGCGGCGCGCCTGACCGTAATCCAGTCCCAGGGGCCGGGAACGCCAGCCGGCGCTGACGACTCTCAGGAATAATGGCTGGTCGGACTCGGGGTGCTATGCCGAAGGCGAGCTATCGATGGCTGTGGCGAAGCGGGTTTTCCCTTGTGGCAGTCCTGTTGGCCGCCGGCTGCGGCGCGGCGGCGGCCGACCTGCCCGTGGATCTTCCCCGGGGGGAGATCACCCTGCCGGCCCCGGAGGACTACCAGGTTCGGGATGGGGCGGGACGGGACGTGCGCCGGGCTCTGCCGGGCTACCTGGCGCGGCGCCTGGGAACCCGCTGGCAGGCTGTGCTGGCGGCGCCGGGGGCCGTGGAGGCGGCGGTCGGCGAGTGGCACCCGGTGCGCAAGGCCGAGGCCCTGGGCCTGGTGGGCGTGGTGCAGGCTCTCCCCGACGGCCTCTCCGGCGGGCGGTTCGAGGCCCGGCGCAATGAACTGGAGTCCATCACCCGCCGGCTGGTGGACGATGTGAGCCGGGCGCTGATGGTGCCGGTGGAGGCCGATCCCGACGCGCTGCTGAGACTGTTCATGGAAAACCCCGCTGAGGTGCCCGCCAAGTTGCGTGACCGGCTGCTGCCGATGACCACCGAGCGCCCCGGGCCCGGCAGCGTGCTGCTGATGATGCTGCGCAGCAGCACCAGCGCCCGGGGCGGCTACCATGCCCAGGGGCTGGGCCTGTGCATCGTCTCGGCGGAGGCCAGCGATGCCGGTGCGCTGAGCGTGGCCTGGTCGCAGCCGGTCGCCGGGATGGCGGAGTTCGACGCCCTGCGCCGACTGCTGCGGGCCACCGCCCGGGCCCTGGATCCCGGCGCCGGGAGCATTCCGTGATCGCCGCCGGCCAGGAAGTGGTGGGCACTGCCCTGCTGGCCGGGCTGCTGGTGCTGCGGGTGGGTCTCGCGGTGTATGCCCTGGCCTCCGGCGCCCTCACCCGTCGCCGATCCGCGGCAGGCGTGCCGTCCTCCCCGCAGCGGCGGCCGGATACCAGCGCTCAAGCATCCCGAAGACTGGTCCGCCGCGGTCGCCGCAGGGCTCACTGGCGTCGCGCTTCCCCCCGCTGGCGCTGGTAGTCCTCGTGGCGCCCAGGGCCCCGGTCCACGCCCTCCTGGTATTCACTGGGGGGCAGGCGCAGACACTGCTGGCGATGGTGTTCCCGCCCGGCCTCATAGGGCTATCGCCACCGCCCTGGTGATCGCGGCCATCTACCTGTTCCTGGGCAGCGTACGGGCCATGGTGGTGCCGGCGAGGGCCGGCTCCGGAACCCGAGCCGTCATCGGTACTGTGATCCACGCCGGCGGCCTGGAGGCGGTCGTGAACCGCCACTGCCCCGGCCCATGCCGTCGACGGGGCCATCTCCCCGGCCCATTACCTTGCCCATGTCGTGGGCCGGGGATCGCCGGGCATATCCATGCCCATCTCTCGTGTGCGGTCCCGCATGTGCTGGTGGTGCTCGGCGCCCCACTACGCTGATGGGCCGATCGACGCCAGGCGCTCGCAGCAAGGCTTGGGCGGGCCGGGTTTCGATGCAATATGCGGGTTAGACTCCTCTGCAGGTTTGCCGGCAAGGCGACGGCAGGGGGACGGTAACCGGATGGACGTGCCGCAGGAGCTTTCCGACTGGCTGGAGTCCCTGGGGCTCGGTGAGCACGCGGCCCGCTTCGCCCAGGAGCACGTGGACTGGGACCTGCTGCCGGAGCTCACCGAGCGGGACCTTCGGGAGCTGGGCCTGACACTGGGCCAGCGCAAGCGCCTGCTGCGGGCCATCGCGGCATTGCCTGCCCGCGCAACGGCCGCAGCCTCCCCGGCCGCATCCCTGGATCAGGCGGAGCGGCGCCAGCTCTCGGTGTTGTTCTGCGACCTGGTGGGCTCCACGGAACTGGCCACCCGGCTGGACGCCGAGGAGCTCCAGGAGGTGGTGGCCGCCTACCGGGCCTGCGCCGATGCAGCCGTGCGCCGCTACGCCGGCCATGTGGCCCGCTACATGGGCGACGGCATCATGGTCTACTTCGGCTATCCCCGGGTCCAGGAGCACGACCCCGAGCGGGCGCTGCGCGCCGCCCTGGAGATCAGCCGCAACGTCGCGGCGCTGCGTCCGGCAGGCCTGCGGCTGCGTACCCGCATCGGCATCGCCACCGGGGCGGTGGTGGTCGGCCAACTGATCGGCACCGGCATCGCCCGGGAGCGGGCCGTGGTGGGGGAGACGCCCAACCTGGCCGCGCGCCTCCAGTCCCTGGCGGAGCCCGATACGGTGGTGGTGGCGGACAGCACCCGGCGCCTGTGTGGCGGGCTGTTCCGCTGGCGGGATCTCGGCGAGCATCAACTGAAGGGCTTCGCCGGGGAGCGGCGGGCCTGGGCGGTACTGGGAGAGGTCGCGGAGCCCGACCGCTTCACCGCCACCCGCAGCCGCGCTGCCACGCCCCTGGTGGGCCGGGACGCCGATCTGCAGTGTCTGCAGCAGGACTGGCGCCGGGCGGTGGGCGGACAGGGCGGCAGCGTGCTGTTGCGGGGCGAGCCGGGCATCGGCAAGAGCCGCCTTGCCCAGGGCCTCGCCGAGTCGGCGGCCGGCGAAGCCGGCGCCCTGCTGCGCCTGTACGGTTCGCCGTACCACGCCAACAGCTCCCTGTACCCGGTGATCGTGCACCTGCAGGGGGCTCTGGACTGCACCGCCGGCGACGACGAACTGGCCCGGCTGGCGAAGCTGGAGGCCTTTGTTGAGACGGCGCCCGTCCAGCGGCCTGACGCCGCGCCCCTGCTGGCGGCCCTGCTGGGACTGCCCACCGACCGTTACCCGGCGCTCAACCTCACTCCCCAGCGCCAGCGGACCGAGACCATCGAGCTGCTGGTGGAACTGATCTGCGGCCAGGCCCAGGCCGGGCCGGTGCTGCTGCTGGCGGAGGACCTCCACTGGGTGGATCCCACCAGCCTGGTACTGCTGGCGGCGGTCGCCCGGCGGGCCTCCGGGCTGCCTCTGATGCTGGTGGCCACCGCCCGGCCGGAGTTCCACCCCCCATGGCCGGCGGGCGCCGCGCCCCGGGTGATGTGCCTGGACCGGCTGAGTGCCGAGGAGGTGACCGCCGTGGCCCGGCAGGTCAGCGGCGGTCAGCGGCTCGCCCCGGCGCTGCTGGAGCAGATCCGCGCCAAGAGCGACGGCGTACCCCTGTTCGTGGAAGAGATAACCAAGGCGGTGCTGGCGGCAGGCGCCGACGGGGCGGCATCCGGCACCCCGGTAACTGTGCCGGACTCCCTCTACGACTCCCTCATGGCCCGCCTGGACCGCATGACCGAGGAGCGCGAGCTGGCCCAGGTGGGGGCGGCCATCGGCCGCAGCTTCTCCAGGGACCTGCTGGCTGCCGTCACCGGCGCCGATGTGGCGACGCTGGAGCGATCCCTGGAGCGGCTGGCCGAGGCGGAACTGGTGTTTCCCTCGGGCGCCGGGGACGGCAACTACGCCTTCAAGCACGCCCTGGTGCAGGACGCCGCCTACGAGAGCCTGCTGCGCCGCCGGCGCCGGGCTCTGCACCGGCGCATCGGCGAGGTGCTGGAGAGCGGCTTCCCGGCCACCCGGGACCAGGAGCCGGAAGTGCTGGCCCACCATTTCACCCTGGCGGAACGGCTGGACACGGCCATCGGCTACTGGCAGCGGGCCGGCGACCGGGCGGTGCGCCGCTCCGCCAACCAGGAGGCCATGGGCTACCTGGAGCGGGCCCTGGAGCTGGTGCGCCGGCTGCCCGCCTCCGCCGAGCGCGACCGCCGGGAACTGGCCCTGTACACCGCCCTCGGCCCGGCCCTGATGATGGCCCGGGGCTACTCCGCGGCGGACGTGCAGGCCGCCTACCAGCGGGCCCGGGAGCTGAGCGCCACCGCCGACGACCCGGCCCTGCTGGTGCCGGCGCTGTTCGGGCTGTGGATCCACTACGGCGCCCGCGGCGAGCTGGCGGTGTCCCGGGAACTGGGGGAGCAGCTGTTCGCCCTGGGCCAGGCCAGCGGCGATGAGCATCTGCTGCTGGAGACCCACGTGGTGCTGGGCGCCACCCTGTTCCACCAGGGAGAGCTGCAGGCAGCCCGCCGCCACCTGGAAGCGGTGGTGGACGGCTACGACGCCGAGCGCCACGGCCATCACGCCTACACCTACGGCCAGGATCCGTTCGTCGCCGCGTGCGCATATCTCGCCAACACCCTCTGGTGCCTGGGCTGGCCCCGCCAGGCCCGGGCCACCGGCCAGGCCGCCCTGGACCGCGCCCGGGCGCTGGACCACCCCTACAGCCTCGCCCTGGGGCTGGCCTTCGTGGCCCGGGTGCGGCAGATGTCGGGCGATGTGGCCGGCACCGAGACCCTGGCCCGGCAGTGCGTGCGGGTCTCCGAGGCCCAGGGTTTTCCAACCACCCAAGCCTTCGGCCGGGTGCTGGAGGGCTGGGCCCGGGCCGCCGCGGCGGGCCTGGATGCCGGCCGGGAGGGTATGGAGCAGGGGCTGGCCCTGGGTCAGGGTATCGGCCTGGGGGTGTCCAGAGCCTGGTTCCTCGGCCTGCTGGCCGGCGCCTGTCTGGAGGCGGGTGACGCGCAACGGGCGGCGTCCGCCCTGGACGAGGCCCTGGGCGAGATCCAGCGCTTCGGCGCCCAGGGGGAGGAGGCCGAGGTCTACCGCCTGCGGGCCCGCCTGGCTCTGGCCGTCGGCGAGGACGCCGCCGCCCGGGACTGGCTCGGCCGCGCCCTGGACACCGCCGAGGCCCAGCAGGCGGCCGGCTGGCGGCTGCGGGCGGCGGCGGACCTCGCGGACCTGCTGCAGGCGCAGGGCGGGGGCGAGGCGGCCAGACAGGCGCTGGAGGAGGCCATCCAGGCTTTCCCCGAGCATGGCCGCGCCCCGGAGCTGGCCGCCGCCCGGCAGCGGCTCACGGCCCTTGGGGCCTGAGAGCGCCTGCCGAAGCCCGCCGTAGGTCACGGTGCGAAGCTCCGTGACGCGGGGCCCGCCGCGGCATCGGCGGTGACGGGCAGCGGGACGTCACGTAGCGCTGGCGCGCAACGTGACCTACGGCGTTGCGGCTGGCCGGAACGCGCCGGAGCCCGCCCCCGCCGGATGCGGCGCTGCGCGCCTTATCCGGCCTACGCGGGCCTCGTCGCACCCCGGGGCCCGGGCGGAGCGGGTAGGCCGGATAAGCGAAGCGCATCCGGCGTCCTGGATTTTGGCCCGGGCACGGTCGTGGCCGGCCCCCCGCCACGCCCGATTCACCAATTCACGGGTCAACCGACGACCCCTCAGATATTCACGCTCTCCGCCACCCGCTGCGGCTCCAGGTAGCGGTAGGCCACCTGCCGGGCCCGGTTGCGCCGGGCGATGGCTGCGGTGATCTCTTCGAGCTCCGCGCGGAACTCCGCCACCGCCTCCCACACCTGGGGCAGGCCGCGGAAATCGGCGAACCGGTAGGCGCCCAGGGGCTCCCAGGTGGTCTCGCTCAGCAGGTGCACCATGAGGATCTGCTGGGCGCACTTCCAGTAGCCCGGCAGCATTTTCGCCACATCCGCCTCGGTGAGGGCGCACTGGCTGCGGGGCGCCGGCGCGTACAGGGCTCCGGGCACGTTGGGGATGTAGCCGAACATCTCGTACTGGCCGTTGTTGACCGCGGCGTGGCCGGCGCTGGCGGTATAGATCACCGGCGTGAGGATCTCCCGCAGCCGTGCCCGGCTGCGGATCCGCCCGCCGCCGGGCAGGTCCGGGATGCGCCCGCCGGCCCGGGACGCCAGCTCCGCCGCCCAGGCCTGCAGCTCAGTGTCCGCCCGAACCGCAGCATCCGAGCGGTAGAACAGCGCCACGTAGCGCCCCACGAACGTCTCGATGGCCCGCCACAGGGCGAGCGCGTCGTCCCGGTAGGGAAACTCCGGCAGCAGGGCCGGGTCGGCAAGGCCCCGTTCCTTGATGTCCACCCGGGGGTCCAGGCGCTTGAAGCTCCAGTCCTTCCAGCCCAGGGACAGCAGCTCCAGGCTGCCCCGGTAGCCGGCCGCCATGGTCTTGTCGATGGCCCCGCCCGGGGCGAGGAGGCTGGTGCGCGCCGCGTGGTTGATGGCCAGGGTGAAGCGGAAGTGGGCGCACAGCAGGGGTTTCAGCGGGTGGCGGTCGGCGAGCTGGCGCCGGGTCGCCACGGCGAAGATCTCCGTGGCCAGGTGGGTGTCCAGGAGATGGAAGATGATCTCGTGGCGGTGGGCGTCGGCGCTCTGCACGTAGGCCTTGGCGGCCAGCCACAGCCATTCGGGCCCGCGGGGCGTGAACACCGGGGCCTTGGCGTCGCGTTCCAGCTGGATGGCCACCGGGCGCAGCCGTCCGGCCCGGTCCCGGTAGAGCAGGCACCAGGGCTGGGTCAGGTAGCCGTTGGTGACGTGGATTCCGGCCAGATCGGCGTAGTCCAGCAGGAACAGCCGCCCGCCGGCCAGGGCGTCGGCCAGGCTCACGCACTCGTCCAGCAGGCCGGCGAGTCCGGCATCGTCCACCCGGAAGCCTTCCGGCAGGAGTTCGCAGCGGCGCAGGCTCATGGGGTTGGTCCCCGCCAGGCGCTGGCGGGCGAACTCGATGTCGTCCTGCCAGCGGTGCCAGACGGCGGGCAGGGCGCGGATGGTGTAGAGAACTTCGAAACGGGCCAGGCCGGACTTGCGCGCTGCAAGCCAGCGCAGGCCGCCCATGGCGAGGTCCAGCAGGGTCACCGCCACGTCCCACTTCATGCGGCGCCGCTTGACCGGGCCGAAGGCCTCGCCGGCCGGCAGGCCGTCCACGTGGGGCGGCAGGTCCGGGCTGTGCTTCCAGCGGTAGACCTGCCGGGCCTGGGCCAGCGCCGCCGCCCGCCTCGCCTGACCCTCGGCGGTGTCGTCCTGGGGCAGGCACAGGGGCTCCGGCGGGCCGTCGGGCCGGTGGTCGGGCCGGTGGTCGGGGGTGGGCCGGCGCAGGCCGCCCAGGCGGTAGGCGAAAATCCGCGCCCGCTTCGCCCAGATGTCGTGGCGGCGCAGGTGGTTCACCGACGCCGGGTCGTGGATGGAGCGGGCCCGGGGGATGGCCATGCACTCCGGCAGGTTGGTGATATGGAACCAGAGCCGCTCGCCCTGCTCGCGGTCCAGGGCCTCGCTGATCTCCACCTCGGCGAGATCCCGCCAGGGGTGGCTGTCTTCGGGCCACGGGCAGGTGCAGTCCAGCCAGTCCCGGCCCTCGCCGGGTTCCACGGCATGGACCTGGGCCTGCAGGTGGTAGCGCACCGGTTGCCGGGAAAGGCGTTCCCGGAACTCGTCCTTGAGGTAGTTGCGGGAGCGGTATTCCCCGGGCCGGGGAAGCTGCCGCCAGAAGCAGGTGAGCTCATCCTCGGTGGGCTCGCCGGCGTCCGGTCCCCGCTCCCAGGGCTGCAGGCGGAACTTCACGTAATGCCGGCCGCCGTCGCGGGCCCGCAGCTCAAAGGGGGTCTTGGAGTAGTAGTAGAGGGCAGTGAAGCTATCCGGGTAGCGCACCGCCTGGCGGATCTGGGCGGTGATCCCGGGATAGCGCTTGAGATAGGGGATGACGTGGGGGTCCCGGCCGCGGATGGTGGCCAGCATGAACTGCAGGAAGGTCCAGGCGTCCCGGAACGGGCCGCCCGGGCCGGTGTTCATCTTCAGGTCCAGAGGGCTTTCAAAGGGGGCGTCGGCGAACTTGATGGAAGCGCCCCGGGCCACCAGCCGGGCGTCGTCGAAATAGGACACGCTGGCGTGACGCAGCCGGCAGGGGAACTCCCGCCCGGGCTGGAAGAAGTCGTTATCCGGCAGGCCGGGGGCGTCCACGATGCGCAGCCGCCCGCGGGTGGCGATGCCGTTCTCGTGGGACATGCGGATGCGCCGCAACAGGGAATTGAGGGTAATGAGGGTGATGATGGCCGCCGTGGTGGCGGCGAGCAGCAGCCGGTCGAAACCGGCACGAAGCGGTGATGCCATGTCAGTCCCCCGTTGCCCCCCGGCCCGCGCCAGACGGGCGCTCACCGCCCCGAGACTATACCTGGGGCTGGGAGGGGGCGGGCGAGGATAGAGACTGTGAGTGCCCTGGCGCCGGCCGCCCGCCACGCCCGGGGCGCCGGAGAGGCGCCTTGCGCCTAATCCGGCCTCGCGGGCTGAGCCGCCCGCGAGGCCGGGGCGAAGGGCGTAGGGTGGGTAGAGCGAAGCGAAACCCACCGTCTCCGCGAGGTACTGGGTACGCGGCACTGAGTATGGTCAGGGCCTTGCCAGGGGCGATGTCGTGCCGAATCCTTGCCCAGTGCCCGACAGCTTTACCCGCAAGCCTCCACCGGCGTGATTCGGCCGGGCCTGAACCGCAGCCGCCCTCAGTCCTCAGAGGGTGTTTACAAAACCAGGCACGCCGGAGCGCGGGGTAGAGGTCCCGCCCGGCGCCGACCGAAGCCCGCCGTAGGGCAGGTTGCGCAGACAACCTGCCATTGGGCAATGGCATCGGTACCGCGGATCGGTCCAGGCACGCGGGCTCGGCGATATGCACTTGGCGTTGGCGACGCTGGCCCCCACGTTTCTTCGCAACGTGGGTCTACGGCGGCGCTGTCCAAGGCCGTGCCGAGGCCCGGAGCTGGCTGGCGCCGCACGCCATGAGCGGCGGAGAGAGCGATGAGGCGCGTAATTATTTCGTAAACACGCTCTCAGTCCCCAGTCCTCCCGAGCACGGTCCCGCACCCGTCAGGCAGTCCACCATGGCCTTCACCGCACGCACCTGCTTGCCGTCCCGGGTGGCGTAGCCCTCGCCGCTGTAGCCCCACCAGTCCCAGCAGGCACGGGGGTTCTTATCGGCCTCTGTGGCGCCGCCCCAGGCGGTGGTCTGGGGGTACAGGATGACCAGGCCGTGGCGTTCCGCCCAGGGGTTGTAGCCGGCGTCCTCGAAGAACAGCCGCAGCGGGCACTCGCCCCCTTCGCAGGCGGCCCGGGTCAGGGCCTCGGTCTGGCGGCAGCCGTGGAAGGCCACGTGCACCGGACAGGGCTCGCCTGCCCGGCATCGTTCCGGCACGTAGACATGCCCCGTGGCGCCCAGGCTGGCGCTGGGGTCGGAGGCGTCGAAGAACGCCGTCTGGTCGAAGGAGAACAGCGAGTCCGCCGACCAGGCGTCGGGGGGCGGGTCCTGGTCCGGGGCGTCCGGCAACCGGTGGATGTGGGCGAGCAGCCGCCCGGCGGCGTCCAGGGAGCAGTCGTTGATGAACGGCGGACCGTCCTGGGCGCAGTCGTCGGGCTGGCCGGGCAGGTCAACCGGCATCGCGTGGGGCAGGTGCTGCGGCGCGCTCCGCGCCAGGTCACCTGCGGCTGCGCCGGGCATCAGCGCCCGATACAGGGCGGCCAGGTCCTCCATGACCGCCTGAGGCACCACTTCATCGGCCTCGCCGGCCAGCAGCCAGACCCGGTCGCCGGCGAGCCCCTCCAGCGGCGCGATGCGCCCGGCGGCGGCCGCCTGCCGGGCCTGCTCAAGGGAGAACTCGTGGCCCGGCGGGCCGAAGTAGAGCCAGCGGTCCATGAAGGGGTTCAGGCTCTCGCTGCGAACGAAGGAGGTGCACACGTACACGGCCTGGCAGACGTCTCCCTCCAGTCCCCAGCCGTACCAGGTCCAGTCGCACCAGAGGTTGTCGATGGCGGGGCAGGCGTAGGGGCCGCCGGCGACGATGCCGGCACCGATGGTCCGGTCCGAGTGGGCGAGGTGGAACTGGTGGGCCATGTAGCCGCCCGAGGAGATTCCGGAAACCGATACCGCCGCCGGGTCGGCCCGCAATTCCAGCTGCGCGCGCAGCTCTGCGAGTGCCGTATCCTGCGCCCCGGCGCAGCCCGCCCATGCCAGCAGTGCCAGCGCCGTCAGTGCCCGCCTGAGCCGATCCATGCCGTTTTCCCTGCCCACCGGATTGGTGACAGAGTAGCGCGACCCGGGTTTCTCTGGTGAGGGGGATTCGGGTCGCGGCGGATGTTCGCGGGTCACCCTGATGGTCTATAAAGAGGACAGAATGGGAAACCCGTCACGGAGTCCTGCCGTGTACAAGGCTGTCGCCGTCTTCGTCATCATCACCGGCTTGTGGGTGGGGTCGGTCGCTGCCCAGCGGCATCTCTCAAGCGCGCCGGAGTACCCGCTGGTGTACCGGATCTACGACCGGTCCACGCCGGTGGAAGTGCTGGTCTCCGAGGGCTCGGTGAAGCTGCCTGAGGGCCGCAGCGAGCGCGTCCAGGCCCTCTGGGAAGCCCGCGGCACGGAGGGCGCCGCCCCCGGCTTCCGCACCGGCGTGGTGCTGGACATCGAGGCGAGCGCACGGGACTTCGATGCCGACGGCCGGCTGGACGGCATTCAGCTCACGGTGGACGGCCGGCTGCGCACCTACCAGGGAACCCGGCGGGAGGAGACGCCGGCCGGCGGCGAGGGGGGATTCGTGGTGATGCCGGTGATCCGGGAGGAAGGCTTCCGCCAGTCCTCCTACCGGGCCCTGCCGGACCCCCAGCCGGTGAGCTTCCAGGTCAGCGGCAGCGACGGCCAGAAGTACCGGGTGGAGCTGCTGCTGGGGCTGCTGCGGTAGGCAGGGAAGCGGCGGGGTCAGCGCTCCCAACTGGATTGGTCGCGGGGCAGCCGCCTGTCGGGATCGTTGACCTCGACCGAGTTGCCATCCTTGAGCTGATCCTGGTACACGACGACGTTGATGCCGCCGTCGTTCGCGAGGCTGGGGAACAGGATGCCCGTGTGGCCGTGCGCCAGCACCATGTCGCCCAGCACCCAGGTGGGCGGTTCGATATGCAGGTCGAATTTCAGGTGGCGCCAGTCCTCGCGCCAGTCATGCCAGAGTTCGTCCCAGGGATCGCCGTGGTGGAGCTGTCGCAGATCGACCAGCCCGCGAAGCGCCACGGTGTACGAACACATCGTGCACGGCGGCAGGAAAGGCGAGGTCTGCTGGTACTCGCGCAGCGCGGTCAACTCCTCAAGCGACAGATACAACGCCTTGATACCCTCCCGGTTGAAGCGGCCGCCCTTGGCTGCAGCCCCGGCGCCGCTGGCGGGCCGGCTGGCCCACTGCGGGGCGTGCGCGCGAAACAGGGTAGTGCCGCGGGGCAGGTCGTGGAGGATCATCCAGTGAACCCTGTGCTGATCGACTCCAGATAGTCGATCGCGTCGTCGGTGCGTCCTTCCTGCACCAACTGCAGCAGGGTCTTGTGGCGGAACGCCGCAATGGGCTCGTTCTTGACCATGAAAAACGCACGCGCGGTATCCGGCTGCACTGCCGTTGCGGCCGACAGCACCCGCATCAAGTCACGCAGCGCGGATTGCAGCCGCGGGGACTCGGGATGGGTGCGCAGGGTGTTGCGGTGCACGCCGGCCAGCGTGGCCAGATCCTGGTACTGCAGGCCCAGGGCATCGGCGACGTTCGTGGCGGAAAACCGGGAGGTACCGGCTTCGCGCATCGATTCGAGCACGTCTGCGAAAGCGCTCGAGGTCATGGCTTTGCTCCCAAAGGCAAGGACTTGGTGCACATTTTATGCATAGTGTACGAACAGTGCCAAGCCGCCTGCCAGCCCAGGCGGGATCGGGCGCCTCCACCGGAGGGCTCCGTGTTCCAGCTATCCCAAGGGGATAGGTCAGCCGGTCAAGAGTCACTCAGGGTAGAACGCGGGTGAGCCAGGAAGGCGCGCGCCACCTCGGCAGCGATGGCCAGAAGTACGGGTGGAACTGCTGCTGGGGCTGGTGCGGTAGGCGGGGAGGCGGCGGGTCGGTAGGCCAGCGCACCGAAGTGCGCAGACTCAATACGTTCAGCAAAGCCCGCCGTAGGGCAGGTTGCGAAGAAACCTGCCATCGGGTGGTGGGTGTGTCGCCCACCGGAGGGCCATGGCTTCACGGGTTTCTTGCGGCGCCCCCTTTCCAGACCGCGTCATCGAGCATCGAAGCGCTTTGCTCGCTGTCGGCCGGGGCCGTCTCAGGCGGCCCGCTCCAGGGCGGGAGTCGGCGCCAGCTCCGGCGGGCTCTGCCACAGGCCCACGGACTCCCCCAGGATCTCCCCGCACCAGCTCCAGACATCGGCGCTGGGCAGGGCACGTCGGCCCTCCACCTCTTCCGAGCCCGACTCCAGCTCGAAGCCGTAGCGCCGGGCCAGGGCCCGCATGCGGCGATTCTGGGGCAGGGTGAGCACCATCAATTCGTGCAGCAGCCGGTTGCGGGCGTGGACGAGGAGGCGCTCCATCAGCGCGCTGC
>CAZAQB010000008.1:0-44176 GCA_964487155.1 uncultured Ectothiorhodospiraceae bacterium | reverse complement strand
TCAGTCCTCAGTCCTCAGTCCTCAGTCCTCAGTCCTCAGTCCTCAGTCCTCAGTACCAATCCCCTCAATGCTGCGTCCCCGACGGCGGCGGGGCGTCCGGGTCGGCCAGCAGCTGCTCCACGTCCACCGGGTCGAAGCGGTAGCCCTGGCCGCAGAACTCGCAGTGCACTTCCACCTCGCCGCGCTCGGCCACCAGTGAGCGCGCTTCCTCGGCGCCCAGCGCCAGCAGCAGCCCGGCCACCCGCTCCCGGGAGCAGCGGCAGCGGAAGCTCACCGGGCTGGGCTCGAACAGCCGGATATCCTCTTCGTGGTAGAGCCGGCGCAGGATTTCCGGGGGTTCCAGCGTCAGCAGTTCGCGGTGCTGCAGCGTGGCGGCCAGATGGCAGGCCCGCTCCCAGGCGTCGGCATCCTCCTCGCTGGCGGCGCCTGGCAGGCGCTGCAGCAGCAGGCCCGCGGCGTGGCCCTCGGCGGCGCTCAGCCAGAGCCGGGTGGGGATCTGCTCGGACTCCCGGAAGTAGCGTTCCAGCGCCTCGGCGAGGTTGTCGGCCTGCAGATCCACCAGCCCCTGGTAGCGGTGGGTTTCGTCGTCGGGATCGAGGATGATGGCAAGCCGGCCGCTGCCGGTCTGCTCGCGCAGGGGGGCATCCGGCACCTCGCTTCGGCACTGCACCGTGGCCCGCACCGTGCCGTCGGAGGTCTGCACCAGCAGCATCGAGATCGGGCCTTCGCCTTGCAGCTGCAGGGCCAGGCTGCCCCGGCTCTTGAGGGTTGCGCCCAGCAGCAGGGCGGCGGCCATGGCCTCGCCCAGCAGCCGCGCCACCACCGGCGAGTAGCTGCCGCGGCGCAGCACCTCCCGGTAGGAGGCATCCAGCTGCACGAGCTCGCCGCGCACGTCGGCGTGCTCGAACAGAAAACGGTAGAGCCGGTCGCCCACGCCGGACTACCTGCCGAGCCGAGCGCGTTGCCGGGGGGCTTCAGCCATCGAGCTTGCGGCGGATCAGGTCGTTGACCAGCTGGGGATTGGCCTTGCCCCGGGAGGCCTTCATGACCTGGCCGACGAAGAAGCCGAACAGCTTGTCCTTGCCGGCCCGGTACTGCTCCACCTGCCCCGGGTTGGCGGCGATCACCTCGTCCACCATGGCCTCCAGGGCGCCGCTGTCGCTGACTTGTTTCAGGCCCCGGGCCTCGATCACCGTGTCGGCGTCCCCCTCGCCGGCCCACATGCCCTCGAATACATCCTTGGCGCCGCGCCCGGAGATGGTGCCGTCGCGCAGCCGCGCCAGCAGCCCGGCGAGCTGCTGCGGGTCGATGGGGCTGTCGGCGATCTCCAGCCCCTGCCGGTTGAGGGCCCCGGCCAGTTCCCCCATGACCCAGTTGGCGCACAGCTTGGGATCTTCGCCCACGGCCTGCACCACGGCCTCGAAGTAGTCGGCGCTCTCCCGGCTGGCGGTAAGCACGCCGGCGTCGTAGCCGGGCAGGCCGTACTGCTCCACAAAGCGTGCCCGGCGGATGTCGGGCAGCTCCGGCAGGGTGGCGCGCATCTGCTCGATCAGCGCCGCGTCCACCTCCAGGGGCAGCAGGTCCGGGTCGGGGAAGTAGCGGTAGTCGTTGGCCTCTTCCTTGACCCGCATGGAGCGGGTCTCGCGCCGGTCGGGGTCGTACAGGCGGGTCTCCTGGACCACCGTGCCGCCGCTCTCCAGCAGGTCGATCTGGCGTTCGATTTCGTGGTTGATGGCCTGCTCGACGAACCGGAACGAGTTCAGGTTCTTGATCTCCGCCCGGGTGCCGAAGGCGGTGCCGGGGCGGTGCACGGAGACGTTGGCGTCGCAGCGGAACGAGCCCTCCTGCATGTTGCCGTCGCAGATCTCCAGATAGCGCACCAGGGCGTGGAGCTTCTTCATGTACGCCACGGCTTCCCTGGCCGAGCGCAGGTCCGGCTCGGAGACCACTTCCACCAGCGGCGTGCCGGCGCGGTTTAGGTCCACCGCCGTCACCGCCTGGAAGCCCTCGTGCATGGACTTGCCGGCGTCTTCCTCCAGGTGCGCCCGGGTGATGCCCACGCGCTTGGTCTCGCCGTCCTCAAGGTCGATGTACAGGTGGCCGGCGCCCACCACGGGCAGCTCGTACTGGGAGATCTGGTAGCCCTTGGGGAGGTCGGGGTAGAAGTAGTTCTTGCGGGCGAATACCGAGCGCGGCGCGATCTCCGCCTCCAGGGCCAGGCCCAGCTTGACCGCCATGCGCACCACCTCGGCGTTCAGCACCGGCAGCACGCCGGGCATGCCCAGGTCGATGGCGCAGGCCTGGGTGTTGGGGGCCGCGCCGTAGGCGGTGGCCGCGCCCGAGAAGATCTTGCTGCGGGTGGCGAGCTGGAGATGGATCTCCAGGCCGATGACCGGTTGCCATTCCATCTACGGATGTCTCCCGTGGAGTCTCCGGGGCGGCGCGCGTCAGGCGCCGGTCTCCGGGCTCTTGCGATGCCAGTCGGTGACCTGCTGGTAGCGATGGGCCAGGGCCAGCAGGCGGGCCTCATCGAAATAGTTGCCGATCAGCTGCAGCCCCACCGGCAGGCCGGCGCTGAAGCCGGCGGGTACCGAGAGCGCCGGAAGGCCGGCCAGGTTCACCGCGATGGTGTAGATGTCGGACAGGTACATCTGCACCGGGTCGTCGGTCTTCTCGCCGAGCCGGAAGGCGGGTGTGGGGGCGGTGGGGCCGGCGATCACGTCCACCTCCTCGAAGGCGGCGCGGAACTCGTCGCGGATCAGGGTGCGCGCCTGCTGGGCCTTGAGGTAGTAGGCGTCGTAGTAGCCCGCCGACAGGGCATAGGTGCCGATCATGATGCGCCGCTGCACCTCCGGGCCGAAGCCCTCCCCCCGGGAGCGCTTGTAGAGATCCTCCAGGCTTTGCGGCTCGGTGCAGCGGTAGCCGTAGCGCACGCCGTCGAAGCGGGACAGGTTGGAGGAGGCCTCCGCCGGCGCGATGACGTAGTACACCGGCACCGCCAGGGAGCTGCTGGGCAGGGATATCTCCCGCACCTTGGCGCCCAGGCGGCGCAGCTCGTCCACGGCGGCGTCCACGGCGCCGCCCACGCCGGTCTCAAGCCCCTCGCCGAAGTACTCCTTCGGCAGGCCGACGCGCAGGCCCTCCAGCGGCGCATCGAGGCTGGCGGCGTAGTCGGGCACCGGGGTGTCGGCGCAGGTGGAGTCCCGCGGGTCGAAGCCCGCCATGGCCTGCAGCAGCAGGGCCAGGTCCTCGGCGCTGCGGGCCAGGGGGCCGCCCTGGTCGAGACTGGAGGCGAACGCCACCATGCCGTAGCGCGACACCCGGCCATAAGTGGGTTTCAGTCCGCACACGCCGCACAGGGCCGCCGGCTGGCGGATGGAGCCGCCGGTGTCGGTGCCGGTGGCGCCAGGCACCAGCCGGGCCGCCAGCGCCGCCGCGGAGCCGCCGGACGAGCCGCCGGGGACGCGCTCGCGATCCCAGGGGTTGCACACGGGCCCGAAGAAGCTGGTTTCGTTGGACGAGCCCATGGCGAACTCGTCCATGTTGGTCTTGCCCACGCTCACCGCGCCGGCGGCCCGCAGCCGTTCCACCACGAAGGCATCATAGGGGGCGACGAAGGGGTCCAGCATGCGGCTGCCGCAACTGGTGCGCACGCCGTCGGTGCAGAAGATGTCCTTGTGGGCGATGGGGATGCCGGTCAGCGGCCCGGCCTCGCCGGCGGCCCGGCGCCGGTCGGCGGCTTCCGCCTCCGCCAGGGCCTGCTCGCCGGTCACGGTGATGAAACTGTTGAGCTGGGGGTCCAGGGCCTGAATACGCTCCAGGACCGCCGTGGTCAGCTCACGGCTGGAGCACTCGCCGGCGGCCAGCGCTGCGGACAGCTCGGCAATGGTCTTCTCGTGCATGGGGTTCCCGTACCGGCGGTTGCCGGGGTGCTATTCGATGACCCGGGGGACCAGGTAGAGGCCGTCTTCCACGGCCGGGGCGATGGCCTGGAAGCGGCTGCGCTGATCGGTCTCGGTGACCTCGTCGGGCCGCAGCCGCTGGGCCATGTCCAGGGGATGGGCCATGGGGCTCACGCCCTCGGTGTCCACCGCGGAGAGCTGCTCGACGAACGCCAGGATGTCGGAGAGATCCCGCGCGTAGCGCTCGGCTTGCGGCGCCTCCACGGCGAGGCGCGCAAGGTGCGCGATCTGGGCTACTTCAGCCGCGCCGATGGCCATGCAAGCTGTCTCCCTGAGATCCCCGGCAAGCGATAAAAGCTAGCACAGATGCGACCTTGCCCAAACCCCTACCCATTGCTAGATTACCGCCTCCCTCGGCTCAGGCGCCTATGGAATGTTCAAGGGTATCCGCGGTCTGTTCTCCAACGACCTGTCCATCGATCTCGGTACCGCCAACACGCTGATCTACTCCCGGGGCCAGGGGATCGTCCTCAACGAGCCCTCCGTCGTGGCGATCCGCCAGGACCGCGAGGGCGGGCACAAGACCATCGCCGCCGTGGGTACCGAGGCCAAGAACATGCTCGGGCGCACCCCCGGCACCATCCGCACGGTGCGGCCCCTGAAGGACGGCGTCATCGCCGACTTCACCGTCACCGAGAAGATGCTGCAGTACTTCATCAAGAAGGTGCACGAGGCGCGCTTCTTCAAGCCCAGCCCGCGCGTGCTGGTGTGCGTCCCCTGCGGTTCCACCCAGGTGGAGCGCCGCGCCATCAAGGAGTCCGCCGCCGGTGCCGGGGCCCGCGAGGTCTACCTCATCGAGGAGCCCATGGCGGCGGCCATCGGCGCCAACATGCCCGTGGACGAGGCGCGCGGTTCCATGGTGCTGGACATCGGCGGCGGCACCTCCGAGGTAGCGGTGCTGTCGCTGAACGGCATCGTCTACTCCGCTTCGGTGCGCATCGGCGGCGACCGCTTCGACGACGCGATCAGCAACTACGTGCGCCGCAATTACGGTATCCTCATCGGCGAGGCCACCGCCGAGCGCATCAAGCATGAGCTCGGGACCGCCTTCCCTGGCACCGAAGTCCGGGAGCTGGAGGTCAAGGGCCGCAATCTGGCCCAGGGCGTGCCGCGCAGCTTCACCCTCAACAGCAACGAGATTCTGGAGGCCCTCCAGGAACCGCTGTCGGGGATCGTGGGCGCGGTCAAGACGGCCCTGGAACAGACGCCCCCGGAGCTGGGGGCCGACGTCGCCGAGCGGGGCATCGTGCTCACCGGCGGCGGCGCGTTGCTGCGCAACATCGACCGGCTGCTGATGGAAGAAACAGGGCTGCCGGTGATCGTGGCCGAGGACCCGCTCACCTGTGTGGCGCGCGGTGGAGGTCGGGCCATAGAACTCATGGACGAGCGGGGGGCCGATCTCTTTGTGACGGAATAGTCACCGTTCTTTCCGGAAGCCGGGCCGGGTTGCCAGGGCCCGCTCCACGCAAAGACCGGTGCCCCGGGGGTGCGGGCATCACGTCGGCGGAATGTTATTTTTTGCCGACGGTTATGGGATATTGCGAAAGTCGTCGCTGAATGCGGCCGGCAAAGCTCCTAGACTCGCTGCAACGATCCGGTCCGACCGACCCGGGGGAAGCGCCATCAAACCGCTGTTCGCAAGAGGACCTTCAGCCGCTACGAGGGTGCTGCTGCTGGTTCTCGTGTCTGCGTTGCTCATGACCCTGGATCACCGCCAGCAACTGCTGGAGCCGGTGCGTCAGGGCCTTGCGGCCGCCGTCTATCCCATCCGCCTGGCGGCGAACCTGCCCGCCGAGGTAGGGGACTTCGTCAACCGCCAGCTGGAGTCCCGCCGCGACCTGCGGGAGACCAACGCCCGGCTGCGCTCCCAGGTGCTGCTCTACCAGGCCCGTCTGCAGAAGCTGGACGCCCTGGAGGTGGAGAACATCCGCCTGCGCCAGCTGCTGGACTCCTCCTACGAGGTGGGCGAGTCGGTGGTCATCGCCGAGCAGTTGCGGGTGGATCTCGACCCCTACACCCACCTGATCCAGATCGACAAGGGCGCCACCGAAGGGGTGTTCCTGGGCCAGCCGGTGCTGGACGCCAACGGCGTCATCGGCCAGGTGGACCGCATCGGTCCTCTGTCGGCCACGGTACGGCTGGTCACCGACCCGAGCCACGCCATCCCGGTGCAGGTGAACCGCAACGGGGTGCGCACCGTGGCCATGGGCACCGGCAACCTGAGCCGCCTGGAGCTCACCAGCCTGCCCAACAACACCGACATCGTGGCCGGCGACTTGCTGGTCACCTCCGGGCTGGGCGGGCGTTTCCCCTCCGGTTACCCGGTGGCCCGGGTGACTTCGGTGAAGGTGGATCCGGGGCGGGAGTTCGCCCAGGTCACCGCCGTGCCCACCGGGGCCCTGGACCGCACCCAGGAAGTGCTGCTGATCCGTCGCGCCAGTGACGGGCTGCGCCTGGCCCAGCCGGCGGAGGGCTCCGGGCCCAGCGCCGCGGAGGAAGGTTGGGAACCCGGTTCATGACGGTGGCGCAGGCGCCTCGCGGCGGCTGGTTCATCGCTACCTCGTTCCTTGTCTCCCTGACCCTCACCGTGCTTCCGTTGCCCGCATGGGCGGCCGTGCTTCGACCTGACTGGCCGGCCCTGGTTCTGGTGTACTGGTGCCTGGCGCTGCCCCAGCGGGTGGGCGTGGGGATGGGCTGGCTGCTGGGCCTGCTGCAGGACACCCTGCAGGGCAGCCTGCTGGGAGCCCACGCCCTGGCCTACGGCCTGGTGGCGTTCCTGGCGGTGCGCCTGCACCAGCGGCTGCGGGTGTTTCCCCTCTGGCAGCAGGCTCTGATCGTGCTGCTGCTGCTGCTCATGGTGCGGCTGGTACTGTGGTGGGTAGCAGGACTCACCGGCCGCCCCTCGCCGGGGAACACGTTCCTGCTGCCGGCGGCAGTGGGCACCCTGCTGTGGCCGGCGGTGTTCGTCACCCTGCGGGAATTCCGGCGCCGCTTCCAGGTCAGTTAGTGGCCAGGCCCCCTCGATTCCGGTAGTGAGTTCATGTCCCAGCCTCTGATCAAGGACGCAGCCGGCGAAACCCGCCTGGTGGGCGGACGCCTGGTGTTCGCCCTGGTGGTCGTGGTGGGCCTGGCCCTGGTGCTGCTGGTGCGCCTGGCCTATCTGCAGGTGGCCAGCTACCAGCACTTCAGCACCCTGTCCCAGGACAACCGCATCCGCATCCTGGCCGCGCCGCCGACCCGGGGTCTCATCTACGCCCGGGACGGCGAGGTGCTGGCCGAGAACCGGCCCACCTACCGGCTCACCATCACGCCGGAGCAGGTCACGGACATGGGCCGCACCCTGGCGTCGCTCGCCGAGCTGGTGGACATCAACCCCGACGACCTGGAGCGCTTCCACACGCTGCGCAGCCAGCGCCGGCGGTTCGAGGCCCTTCCCGTGCGCTTCCAGCTCAGCGACGAGGAGGTGGCCCGGCTGTCGGTGAACCGCCACCGCTTCCCGGGTGTTGAGGTGCAGGCCCACCTGACGCGCTATTACCCCCAGGGGGAGCTGGCGGTGCACGCCCTGGGCTATGTGGGCCGTATCTCGGAGGCGGAACTGCGCCGGCTGGACCCCGCCGAATACCAGGGCTCCAGCCACATCGGCAAGACCGGTGTGGAGCGCCACTACGAAGACCTGCTGCACGGCACCGTGGGCGTGGAGAAGGTGGAGACCAATGCCCTGGGCCGGGTGCTGCGCACCGTGGAACGCACCGCCCCCACCCCGGGGGCTGACCTCCACCTGACCCTCGACCTGGCGCTGCAACGAACCGCCGTGCAGGCACTGGGAGACGCCAACGGAGCGGTGGTGGCCCTGGATCCCGACAACGGCGATGTGCTGGCCTTCGTCAGCGCGCCCCGCTACAACCCCAACCCGTTCGTCAATGGAATTTCCCAGAACGCCTATGCCAGCCTGCACCAGGGCCGCGACAAGCCGCTGTTCAACCGGGCGCTGCGGGGCCAGTATCCGCCCGGATCCACGGTCAAGCCCTTCGTGGGCCTGGCCGGGCTGGAGCATGGCACGGTAAGTCCGGACCACATCATTGACTGCCGGGGTTCCTACAGCCTGCCGAACGTGGACCACCGCTGGCGCGACTGGAAACGCTGGGGCCACGGGCCGGTGGATTTCAACGAGGCGGTGGCGCAGTCCTGCGACGTGTATTTCTATGATCTCGCCTACAACCTCGGCATCGATGCCATGCACGACTTCCTGGCCCGCTTCGGCTTCGGGCAGCCCACTGGCGTCGACCTGGATGGCGAGCTCTCCGGGGTGCTGCCTTCCCGGGAGTGGAAGCGCCAGGCCAAGGGAGAGTCCTGGTTCCACGGCGAGACGGTGATTACCGGCATCGGCCAGGGCTTCAGCCTTGCCACACCCCTGCAGCTGGCGGCGGCCACCGCGGTGATCGCCAATCGCGGCCGCAGCGTGAGGCCACGCCTGGTGAGGGCCGCGCAGCCCGCGGGCAGCCCGGCGCCGGAGTCCCTGCCGGCGACGCCGGCGCGCCCGCCGGTGGAGCTGGATGAGCCGGCTCACTGGGAGCTGGTGACCAGGGCCATGGAATCGGTGGTGCACGGCCGCCGGGGCACCGCCCGGGCCGTGGGCCAGGGCATCGGCTACCACATTGCCGGCAAGACCGGCACCGCCCAGGTATTCGGCCTGCCGCCGGGGGACGAGAAGCTCGATCCGGAGGAGATCGAGGAGCGGCTGCGGGACCACGCGCTGTTCATCGCCTTCGCGCCGGTCGAGGATCCGCGCATCGTGGTGGCCGTGGTAGTGGAAAACGGCGGCAGCGGCAGCGCCGTGGCCGCTCCGGTGGCGCGCCGGGTGATCGAGCAGTGGATGGCCCGGGAGCCGGCCGCGGAGGAAACCCTTGCTGGCGGGGGCTGACATCCGCGGCACGACCTCCCGGCCCATGGGGCTGCTGCAACGGCGCCTGCACCTGGACGCCGTGCTGCTGCTGCCGCTGCTGGCTCTGGCCGGCCTCGGGCTGGTGGTGCTGTACAGCGCCTTCGGCCAGGAACTGGACGCCATCCGCCGCCAGGGACTGCGCCTGGGGGTGGCCTTCGGCGCCATGGTGGCCCTGGCCCAGGTGCCGCCGTGGACGCTGCGGCGCTGGACCCCCTGGCTGTTCGGCGCCGGCGTGCTGTTGCTGGGGGCGGTGCTGCTGGTGGGCGTGGAGGCCGGCGGCGCCCACCGCTGGCTGGACCTCAAACTGGTGCGCTTCCAGCCCTCGGAGGTCATGAAGCTGGCCCTGCCCATGGCGGTCAGCGCCCTGCTCGCCCGGGAGACCCTGCCGCCCGGCGCCCGGGCCACCCTGCTGAGCCTTGGCATGATTACACTCAGCGCCGTGCTGGTGGCTCTGCAGCCGGATCTCGGCACCGCCGTGCTGGTCACGGCGGCGGGCCTGTTCGCGCTCTACCTCGCCGGGCTGCGCTGGCGGGTCATCGGCGGTACCGCCCTGCTGGCGGCCGCCACCGCCCCGGCGCTGTGGTTCTTTGGCATGCGGGACTACCAGCAGGGCCGGGTGCTGACGTTTCTCGACCCGGAACGCGACCCCCTGGGGGCCGGCTACCACATCATCCAGTCCAAGATCGCCATCGGCTCCGGCGGCGTCTACGGCAAGGGCTGGCTGAACGGCACCCAGTCGCACCTGAACTTCCTGCCGGAGCAGCACACCGATTTCGTGTTCGCGGTGCTGAGCGAGGAGTTCGGGCTCGCCGGGGTGGCGCTGCTGCTGGGGCTCTACCTGGCGGTAGTGGCGCGGGGCCTGTACATCGCCCAGTGCGCCCAGGACACCTTCAGCCGGCTGCTGGCCGGCAGCATCGCCCTGACCTTCTTCGTCTACGTGTTCGTCAACATCGGCATGGTGAGCGGCCTGCTGCCGGTGGTCGGCCTTCCCCTGCCCCTGATCAGCTATGGCGGCACCTCTCTGGTGACCATTCTGGCGGGCTTCGGTATTCTCATGTCCATCCATACCCACCGCCGCCTGTGGCCGTCCTGAATCCGCCCACCCGATCCATGTTCCAGGACCTCCGCCCGATGAGCCTGACCGACCCGCGTCCCGCCCTGCTGGGATTGCTGCTGCTGGCCTCCGGGGCCGCCGCTGCCGACACCGCGTTCCGCGCCTTCGCCGACGACATGGCCCGTCGCCACGGGCTGGAGCCGGACTACGTGCTGGAGGTTCTGGACGCCAGCGAGCGCCGGGACGACATCCTCAGCCGCATCTCAAGCCCCGCCGAGGCGCTGCCCTGGCACCGCTACCGGCCCATCTTCGTGAAGCCGGACCGCATCCGCGAGGGGGTGGAGTTCTGGCAGCGCCACCGGGCGCTGCTGGACGAGGTCAGCGAGCGTTTCGGGGTGCCGGCCCACCTGCTGGTGGCCATCGTTGGCGTGGAGACCCGCTACGGCGCCCACGCCGGCGGCTTCCGGGTGATCGACGCGCTGCGCACCCTTGGCTTCGACTATCCGCCCCGGGCCGACTTCTTCCGCCGCGAGCTGGAGGAGTTCCTGCTGCTTGCCCGCGAGGAAGGCATCGATCCCCTGGAGCCGAAGGGCTCCTACGCCGGCGCCATGGGCATTCCGCAGTTCATCAGCAGCAGCTACCGGGCCTACGCGGTGGACTACAACGGCAATGGCCGCCGCGACCTGTGGGGGGAGCCCGGCGACGCCCTGGGCAGTGTCGCCAACTACCTGTCCCGCCACGGCTGGCGGGAAGGCCAGCCGGTGGCCGTGCCGGCGCGGGTCAGCGGCGAGGCCTGGCGTCAGGCTCTGGACGCAGGCCTCAAGCCCCGGCACAGCGCGGCGCAGCTGCGCCGCCTGGGCGTGGCCTTCCAGGCGGAGGTGCCGGACGAGGCGCCCGCGCGGCTGCTGACCCTGGAGAGCGCCCCGGGCCAGAGCGAGTTCTGGGTGACGTTCCGCAATTTCTATGTCATCACCCGCTACAACCACAGTCCCCTGTACGCCATGGCGGTGCTGCAACTGGCCGAGGCCATCCGCGAGCGGCGGAGCGGCGCCTGACATGCGCCGGAGCGCCGCTGCCGCGCTGCTGGCCGGCCTCTGGCTCGGGGGCTGCGCCTTTCCGGACGGTCCCGGCCGACCGATTTCCGCCCCCCAGGAAATCCCCGATGCCGTGCCCCGATCCGAGCCACCGAGCCGCTACGGCAACCCGGAGCGCTACACCGTGTTCGGCCGCACCTACCGCACCCTGGAACGCGCCGACGGCTACCGGGAACGGGGCATCGCCTCCTGGTACGGGCGCAAGTTCCACGGCCGGCGCACCTCCAGCGGCGAGCCCTACGACATGTACGCCATGACCGCCGCCCACCGCAGCCTGCCCCTGCCCAGCTACGTGCGGGTGACCCACCTGGGAAACGGCCGCCAGGTGGTGGTACGGGTCAACGACCGCGGCCCGTTCGTCAACAACCGGCTCATCGACCTGTCCTACGCCGCTGCCAGC
Organism: uncultured Ectothiorhodospiraceae bacterium; assembly: GCA_964487155.1. Taxonomy (GTDB): domain Bacteria; phylum Pseudomonadota; class Gammaproteobacteria; order Nitrococcales; family Nitrococcaceae; genus CAZAQB01. Next base: position 32,724 of record CAZAQB010000008.1, on the reverse strand, counting down.
AAGCTGGGCATGACCGAGACCGGCACCGCCCCGGTGGAGGTGGAGGCGCTGGCGGCGCCCGCTCCGGCGAAGGCGGCTTCCGCCCCGGTGGTTCCCCCCGCCGAGGCCGCCGGCGTACATTATTTCCTGCAGGTGGGGGCTTTCTCCGAGCGCGGCAATGCCCTCGCCCTGTTGCAGCGCCTGGAGCGGACCGGCCTGGACACACCCGTGAGCCTCAGCCGCAGCGCCGGCAGCGACGGGCTGTACCGGGTCCGGCTGGGGCCCCTGGCCGATGTGGCGGCCGTGGACCGGGTCAGCTCCCGGCTCGGCGCGCACGGCATAGCCGACGCCCACGTGGTGGTGGCGGAGTAGGCCGCACGGCGCACGTCTCCCGGGCAATCCGGTCTACAATGCGTCCACACACGCGGCCCGCCGGGGCCGCGATCCCGTCAGTTCCCAAGAGACCCGATGTTCACCATGCGTCCAGTCCGGCAGCCGTTTCAATCCCTCGTTCTGCTGTTTGCCCTGTTTGCCTGCGCCGTGGGCGCAGCCCCCGAGAGCCAGCCGATCCCGGTCCCCTCTCCCCCCGCCCTGGGTGCACAGAGCTATCTGCTGATGGACTTCCACAGCGGCCGGGTGCTGGCGGAACGCCAGGCCGACGAGCGCCGGGACCCGGCCAGCCTCACCAAGATGATGACCGCCTACGTGGTGTTCAGCGAGCTCAAGGCGGGCAAGCTCTCCCTGGAGGACAGCGTGCTGGTGAGCGAGAAGGCCTGGCGGGCGCCGGGTTCGCGCATGTTCATCGAGGTGGGCGACCGGGTGCCGCTGGAGGACCTGCTGCGGGGCATGATCGTGCAGTCCGGCAACGACGCCAGCATCGCCCTGGCGGAGCATGTCGCCGGCACCGAAGAGACCTTCGCCCAGGTGATGAACCAGTACGCCGAGGCCCTGGGGCTTGGCAATACCCATTACCAGAACGCCAACGGGCTGCCCGAGCCGGAGCACTACAGCAGCGCCCGCGATACCGCGCGGCTCGTCCGCGCCCTGATTCGGGACTTCCCCGACTACTACGAGTACTACTCCGAGCGGCACTTCACCTGGAACGGCATCGAGCAGCTCAACCGCAACAAGCTGCTGTGGCGCGACTCCTCCGTGGACGGGCTCAAGACTGGCCACACCGAGGCCGCCGGCTACTGCCTGGCCAGTTCCGCCGAGCGCGACGGCATGCGCCTGGTGTCGGTGGTGATGGGGGCCGACAGCGTCGAGGCCCGGGCCGATGACAGCCTGGCGCTGCTGAGCTATGGATTCCGGTTCTTCGAGACCCACCGCCTGTACGCCGCCAGCGAGGCCCTGACCCGGGCCCGGGTCTGGAAGGGCGGCCAGGAGCTGGTGTCCCTGGGCCTGGCCCGGGATCTGTTCGTAACCATCCCCCGGGACCGCTACGATGACCTGGAGGCCACCATGAGCGTGGAGCAGACCATCATGGCCCCGGTGCAGCCCGCCGGGCGTTACGGCGAGGTCGTGGTGCGCCTGGAAGGGGCAACGGTGCGCACCGAGCCGCTGGTAGCGCTGGAGGGCGTGGAGACCGGCGGCCTGTGGCGCCGGATGGTGGACGAAGTGCTGCTGCTGTTCCAGTGACGGCCATGGCCGACGAGCGGCCCTGCTACCTGGACGGCGCCTTCCTGCCGCTCGCCGAGGCTCGCATCTCGCCCCTGGACCGGGGCTTTCTGTTGGGCGACGGCGTCTACGAGGTGATCCCGGCCTACGGCGGCCGGCCGTTCCGGCTGGGCGCCCATCTGGAGCGCCTGGAGCGCAGCCTGGCCGCGGTGCGCATGGCCCCGCCCCTGGACCGCGCCGCCTGGCGTGAGGTGCTGGAGCGGCTTGCCGCCCAGGCCGGCGGCGGGGACGTGAAGCTCTACCTGCAGGTCACCCGGGGCGCCCCGGCCAATCGTGACCACGCTTTCCCAGCGGCCACCGCCCCCGGCGTGTTCGCCATGGCCGAGCCGCTGGTGCCTCCGCAGCCCCGGGGTTTCCGGGCGGTGGTGCTGCCGGATATCCGCTGGCGGCGCTGCGACATCAAGACCACCGCCCTGCTGCCCAACGTGCTGCTGCGCCAGCAGGCGGTGGACGCCGGCGCCGACGAGGCCCTCCTGGTGCGGGAGGACGCGCTCACCGAGGGGGCGGCGTCCAACGTGCTGCTGGTGCGCGACGGCGTGGTGGTGACCCCGGTGCAGAGCACCGACCTGCTGCCGGGCGTCACCCGGGACCTGGTGCTGGAGCTGGCCGCCGCCGAGGGTCTGGCCTGCGAGCAACGGCGGGTGGATATCGCCGAGCTCGCCGCCGCCGAGGAGATCTGGCTGACCAGCAGCACCAAGGAAGTGGTGCCGGTGGTGGAGCTCGACGGCCGGCCCGTGGGCCCGGGCAAGCCGGGGCCGGTTTACCGGCAGGTGCGCGCCGCCTTCGAGGCATTGAAGCAGCGCCTGCGGGACGGGGAGGAATCGACGTGACCTCCGAGGGCGACTCGGCGCTGACTTTCCCCTGCGAGTTTCCGGTCAAGGCCATGGGCCGGCAGGATGCGGCCTTCCCGGAGCGGGTGCTGGACCTGGTGGGCCGGCACGCTCCGGAAGCCGGCCCGGGGCAGGTGCGGGTCACCGCCAGCCGGGCCGGGCGCTATCAGTCGGTGACCGTGACCATCACCGCAACCAGCCGGCAGCAGCTGGACGCCATCTACCGGGATCTGGCCGCCGACGCGGCGGTGCTGATGACCCTGTGAGCATGGCCACGGCAACGGACGACCCAAGCCGCCGCCCCGAGCTGCGACGCCTGGGCCGGGTGGCCTACGAGCCCACCTGGCGGGCCATGCAGGCCTATACCGAGCGCCGCGGCCCGCAGCATCCCGACCAGATCTGGCTGCTGGAACATCCGCCGGTGTTTACCCTGGGCCTCAACGCCCGCCCGGAGCACCTGCTGGCGCCGGGGGACATTCCCGTGGTGCCGGTGGACCGGGGCGGCCAGGTGACCTACCACGGCCCGGGGCAGCTGGTGCTCTACCCGCTGCTGGACCTGCGCCGCCGGGGGCTCGGCGTGCGGCCCGTGGTCACCGCCCTGGAGCAGAGCGTGGTGGACCTGCTGGCGGAGCTGGGAGTGGACGCTGGCGCCCGCCCGGAGGCGCCGGGAGTCTACGTGGACGGGGCCAAGCTGGCCGCCGTCGGCCTGCGGGTGCGCCGCGGCTGCAGCTACCACGGCCTGAGCCTGAACGTGGACATGGACCTGGAGCCTTTCACCCGCATCAATCCCTGCGGCTACGCCGGCCTGCCGGTGGTGGACCTGGCCCGGCTCGGCATCCGGCTGAGCGTCGAGGAGGCGGGCGAGGCGCTGGCGCGCTGCCTGCTGGCGCAGCTGGAGCGGGGTGAAAAGGACTGGGGACTGGGGACTGAGGACTGAGTGGAAGAGGAGGCTTGACAGGCGCCAGGGTGGGGTCACGCTCTGCTCAGCCCCCGGTTGGGAACCGCCCGGGCCCGACCGAAGCCCGCCGTAGGGCAGGTTGCGGAGAAACCTGCCATCGGGCGATGGCATCGGTCCCGCAGATCGGTTCGGGCACGCAGGCTCGGCGCTTGGCACCTTGGCGTTTGCTACGTTGGCTCAGTCCTCAGTCCTCAGTCCTCAGTCCTCGTAGGGTGGATGGAGCGCAGCCAAATCCAACAGGCGGGGCGCCGGATGCGGCGCTGCGCGCCTTATCCGGCCTACGCGGGCTGCGATCCGCCACCGCGGGCTAGGCGAAGCGTGTAGGCCGGATAAGCGAAGCGCATCCGGCGTCTTCGGCTGAGTCCTCAGGCCCCTCACCCCCGTTGCTCCTCCCGCACCGGCAGGCCCAGCAGTTCCGGCGCGTCGAGGCGCTCCATCAGGTAGCACAGGCAGTCCTGGCGGATGACCCGGGTGTCCAGGGTCAGCATCACCGGCATGACTTCGCGGCGGGTGCGCAGGGCCCGGCCGCGGATCTCGAAATACCGGCCGGTGGCGTCCTGGCCGGCATTGTCCACCGCCAGCACGGGTGCGGGCGTGTCCTGCGCCACCCAGGCGAACGTCGTGCCGGGAGGCACCTCCCGGAAATTCAGGCGGTCCAGGTCGTCGGGCAGGGTCAGGCGCCGGCGCTGGTCGCCGAAGCCGAAGTCCACCCCCGGGTTCACCCGCACCACCGCCACGGTGTGGAACAGGGCCAGGTCCAGGGGCACCGAGCGGGGATCCAGGTGCTCCAGGCGCAGCGCCGCGTCGATGGTCTCGGCGGCCCGGGCGGTGGGCTCAGGGCTGCCGGGCGGGCCGCATTCCAGCACCGTGGCCGGGCAGAACTCCGAGAAGGCGATGGACTGCACCCCCCGGGGGCGCGTGAAGTAGACCACGGTGCGGCTGAACAGGGTCGCCAGGGCGGCGTGGGCCGGGTCCGGGCGGTTGATGCAGGCATACGGCGGGTTGCGCCCGGAGTTGTTGTGCACGTCGATGCTGGCGAAGCAGCCGCGGCGGCGCAGCTCGCCGGTAATCTCGGCGGTCATGCGGGTCTCCGGGCTCTCCGGCCGGTCGGTGCCGGGCCACACCCGGTTGTAGTCCGGTTGGCCGTCCAGGTGGCGCAGGCCCTCCCGGGCGGCCGCCACATTGCCCACGAACAGCGCCAGGGAGCGCGGCAGCTCCCGGCCGCGATGGGCGGCCAGCACCTGCTGGATCGCCTGGATGCCGGAGACCTCGTTGCCGTGCTGCAGCACGGAGGCGAACAGCGGCGGCTCCCGGCGGCCCGGCAGCAGCAGCAGGGCCGGGCCGCCCAGCAGCTCGGCGAGCTCCGTGGGGTGGGCCTCCAGCAGCCCGTCGGGCAGCCGGTCCCAGACCGTCAGCAGGCCGCGTTGCTCCCTCATGGGCGCCACTCGTGGACCGGGCGGCCGTCCGCCTGGCGCTCCAGGTAGGCCGCCACCAGCCCCGGCAGGTCCCGGCCATGGCGCTCGATCCAGGCGCGCTGCCAGGCGGCCCCGGTGCGGCCCGATTCCACCCGGGAGCGGATGACGGCCAGCTGCGTCTCGGCCTCCAGCGGATCCACCCCGGCCTGCCTCAGGCCGCGCTGGGCTTCCGGCAGCAGCCGTTCGAGTATCAGCTCGCGCAGTGCGCCCCGGTATTGCAGCCAGCTCACGCGGGCGGCGAGACCGTGCCGGGCGGCCGCGTAGAAGTTTCGCTCGGCCTGCTGGAACGGCAGCCGGGACTCCACGGGTTCCCGCCAGTCGGCCAGGGCCTCGGCCAGGCCGAAGTAGAAGGCGGCGTTGGCCGTGATGTCGGCCAGGGTCGGGCCGGCGGACATTACCCGGTGCTCCACCCGCAGGTGGCAGTGGTCCTGGTCGTCGAAGCCCACCAGCGGCCGGTTCCAGCGCCACACCGTGCCGTTGTGCAGCACCAGGTGGGGCAGGCGCTTGCGGGGCTGGTCCAGATGCACCGGCAGCAGCACCGGGAAGTGCTGGCGGTTCTCCACGAAGAAGCTGTACATGGGGTCACGGGCATAGCCGCTGCCGAAGCCCACCCGGGCCAGAGGCCCGGTGTCGCCGACCGCCACCGCCTGCTCGAACAGGGGGATGCGGGTCTCCTCCCAGAGCAGCCGCCCGAACAGCAGCGGCGCGTTGGCGGACACTGCCACCGTGGCCGCCGACACTGCCACCGAGGCGTTGAACACCCGGGCGGCCCGCATCGGGCTGACCTGCAGGTGCAGCTGCAGGGAGGTGGCCGCAGATTCCAGCATGACGTCGGAATGGCGCAGGTGGACGGATTCGCGGTCACCTTCGATGCGGACCTCCAGGGGGCGCTGGTTACGCAGCGCCAGCACCTGGTCATTGAGGGCCTGGTAGCGGCGCAGGCCCGACATGCGGGCCACGCAGAGGTCGCCTTCGGTGACCGTCGGCAGGATACCCACCGCGGTCAGCCGCGCCTCGCGGGCCTGGGCCGCGCCGTCCACCTGGTCCCAGAGCGCCCGCATCTCTGCGAGCAGCGGGCTGAAGGGGCGGCCGGCCAGGGGGCGCGGCGTGGTGTTCAGCTCCAGGTTGTACTGGGCCAGCTCCGGGGACAGGGCGGCCTCGGGCAGGGCGTCCAGTATCGCCGCGTTCACCGGCGCGGGGCGATACTCGCGGTCCACCAGCCAGGCTTCGAGCTCGAGGCCAGTGCGGGGCGGGGCGTCCTCCAGCCGGCCGTCGCGCAGCCAGTCCCCCAGCAGCTCGGTCTCCTCCCGCAGCCGCTCCTGGAAAGCGGCGAAGTCCTCCCGGGTGAACCGGGTTTCCTCGATCTCGGATCCCACCGCTGCACCTCACTCGCGGACCCGCAGGGCCCGGTCCAGTCGTTCCAGTCGTTGCGGCGTGCCCACATCGCACCAGCGGCCCCGGTAGTGCTCGCCGCTTACCCGGCCGCCGGCCATGGCATCCCGCAGCAACGGTGCCAGGGGGAAGGCGCCGGGGCGGCAGCCGGCGAACAGCTCCGGGCGGTAGCAGCCCACGCCGGCAAAGGTCAGCCTCGGGCCGCCCCCGGCGGCCTCCACCCGGTTGCCGCGCAGGTGGAAGTCACCCTCCGGATGATGGTCGGGGTTGTCCACCAGTACCAGGTGGGCCAGGGCTGCCGGCTGCCGGGGCAGGCGTTCCAGGGAATAGTCGGTGTAGAGGTCGCCGTTCACCACCCAGAACGGCGTCGGGCCCAGCAGGGGCAGGGCCTGGTGGATGCCGCCGCCGGTGTCCAGGGCGCCGGGAGGCTCCGGCGAATAGACCACCTCCAGGCCCCAGTCGGAGCCATCCCCCAGCTGGGCCCGGATCTGCTCGCCGAGCCAGGCGGTGTTCACCACCACCCGTTCCACCCCGGCTGCCGCCAGGGCGTCCAGGTGGCGATGGATGAGAGCCCGCCCCGCCACCGTGAGCAGCGGTTTGGGGATTGAGTCGGTGAGCGGGCGCATGCGCTCGCCGCGCCCAGCCGCCAGGATCATGGCGCGCACGGGTGGGCCTCCGGCGGACACGCGGGCAGGGCGGGCAGCACCCGCTCCTGGACCAGGGCGGCCACGCGCCGGGTTTCCGCGTGGCGGGCCCCGACCGCCGCGATGTAGCCCAGGGTGCGGGGGATGTCCGCCAGGTAACCCGGCTTGCCGTCCCGCAGCCACAGGCGGGCGAAGATGCCGCTGGCTTTCAGGTGGCGCTGCACGCCCATCAGGTCGAACCAGCGCAGCCAGCGCTCCGCCGAGGGCTGCCCGGTCGCCTCGGCGATGCCCGGGAGCGCCAGGAATTCCAGCGCCCATCCCTGGACCCGGAAGTCCGGCCAGGCGATGTAGCAGTCCCGCAGCAGGGAGACCAGATCGTAGGTGAGCGGGCCGCACACCGCGTCCTGGAAGTCCAGCACCCCGGGATTGGCGGCACCCGGCAGGTGCATCAGGTTGCGGGAGTGGTAGTCGCGGTGGACAAAGCCGCGCGGCTGCTCCAGGGCGGCGTCCACCAGGGCGGCGCAGGCCTGCTCCCAGAGCTTCTGTTCGCGCCCGCTCAGGGACAGGCCCAGGTGCCGGCCCAGCAGCCAGTCCCGGAACAGGTCCATCTCCCGGCGCAGCAGGGCCTCGTCGTAGGGGGGCAGGGTGTCCAGGGCATCCTGGCGCAATCCATGCTGGGCCCGGGCCAGGGTGTCCAGAGCGTCGCCATAGAGGGCGCCGGCGTTGTCCTCGCGCAGCGCGTCCAGGTAGCTCTCCCGGCCCAGGTCGGTGAGCAGCAGGAAGCCGTCCTCCAGGTCCACGGCCTGCACCCCCGGTACATTCACCCCTGCCCGTTGCAGCAGGCCCTGCACCTGCAGGAAGGGACCGCAGTCTTCCCGCTGCGGTGGCGCGTCCATGGCGATCAGGGTCCGGGGCCCGTCGCTGAACCGGAAGTAGCGGCGGAAACTGGCGTCTCCGGAGGCCGGCTGCAGGTCGGTGGCCGGGTAGCCCAGGCAGGCCAGCCAGTGGACCAGGGCCTCGCGGCGCGGATCCGAGGCAGAGGCGGCGGCAGACGGCGGGTGCGTCAAGGGCTGCTCCAGAGGGCCGGGGTCAGGTCCAGCATACAATCCCGCCCGCGCCCCGGTCAGGGCCCGCGCCTTTGCCGGGGCCCGCCGCCTGTGCCATCTTAGCCCGGGCCGGAGCCGGGGGTGCGCCCTGGGTGTCGAGAAAACATTTGTCTATTCAGTACCATAGGGTGGTTTCGCCGGTCCGGTCAGTGAGGCGCCGACGGTTGGGGCGGGGCCCAACCCTGGCCTGGATGGTGGCGCTGGCGCTGTTGGCCGCGGGCCTGACCCTGGCGCCGCCGGCCTCCGCCGCCAACCACTGGCCGGTGTGCGGCCCGTCGCTGCTGCCGCCGGCCCTGGGTGACCCGGCGCGCCGGGATCACCCCGACGAGCCCACGCGCATCGAGGCCGGCAGCCTGCGCTACGACCGCGCCACTGACCGCTACGTGCTCACCGAGCGCGCCCGGGTGACCCGGGCGGACCAGCGTCTGGAGGCCGACCGCGCGGTCTACGACGCCGACACCGCCCGGGTGGAGGCGGAGGGCGCGGTGCGCTACCAGGAGTCTGGACTGATGCTGGACGGCGCCCGCGGCGAGTTCTTCCTGGACGACGACCAGGGCTGGGCGGACGCGGTGGAGTTCCGGGTGGAGCCGGGTCACCTGCACGGTGACGCCGAGCGGGCGGACGTGGAGAGCCGCACCCTTTCCCGGCTGAAGAGTGTGCGTATCACTACCTGCGAACCCGGGCAGGAGCATTGGTGGCTGCGGGCAAGCCGGGTCACCCTGGACCGGGAGGCCGACGAGGGGCATGCCTTCAACGGCTGGCTGCAGTTTTTCGGCGTGCCGGTGTTCTACCTGCCCTACATCAACTTTCCGCTCAGCGATGCCCGCAAGAGCGGCCTGCTGGTGCCGAGCTTCGGTTCCACCGACCGCAGCGGCACTATGGTGCGAATTCCGTACTACTGGAACATCGCCCCCAACCTGGACGCCACCCTGGCCCCGACCTGGTTCGGCCGCCGCGGGCTGCTGCTGGATACCGAGGTGCGCTACCTGCTGCCGTGGGTGTCCGGCGAGCTGCGCCAGGAGGTGCTGCCCGACGACGACCTCGCCGGCGACACCCGCTGGGAGGTGCGCCAGAGCCACCGCAGCCGGCTCGGCGGCGACTTCAGCGCCGCCGTGGACGTGCACCGGGTGAGTGACGACGAATACATCGACGACTTCGCCGGCGGGTTGGAGGACTCGATCACCAACAACCTGGAGAGCCGTGCCAGCGTCTCCTACGCCCGGCCGTCGTGGCGCGCGGACGCCCTGGTGCAGGGCTTCCAGACCATCGACCCGCAGCTGGCCCCGGCGGCCCAGCCCTATGACCGCCTGCCCCAGGCCCGCCTGCGCTACCGCCCGGCGCTGCCGGGGTTCTGGCCGCAGCCCAGTGTGGAGGCCCGCTACGACCGCTTTCACCACGACGCTCCGGAGCTGCGTACCACCGGCCAGCGCCTGGAGCTGATGCCCCGGGTGGCCTGGCCCCTGCGCTGGCCCGGCTATTACGTGGAGCCGGCCGTGACCTGGAACCACGTCCGCTATCGCCTGGACCCGGTGGCGGCGGATGCCCCGGAGCAGCCCAGCCGCAGTCTGCCGGTGGCGAGCCTGGACGCCGGGCTGTTCCTGGAGCGCGAGTTCCGGCTGCTGGAGCGCGGCCTGCTGCAGACCCTGGAGCCCCGGCTGTTCTACCTCTACGTACCCGAGCGCGACCAGGACGACCTGCCGCTGTTCGACACCGGCCTGTCGGGGCTCACCGCGTCCTACAGCGAGCTGTTCCGCACCAACCGCTTCACCGGCCCGGACCGCTTCGGCGACGCCAACCAGCTCACCGTGGGACTCACCAGCCGGGTGCTGGGTACCCGGGACGGCTTCGAGTACCTGCGTGTCTCCGGCGGCCAGATCCTGTTCTTCCGGGACCGGGAGGTGCAGCTGCGCGAGAGCATTTCCCCGGAAACCGATGCCCGCTCCGACTACGTGGCGGAGCTGCGCCTGGGCCTGCCGGCGGGCCTGCGGGGGGCGCTGGACATGCGCTGGGATCCCGATGACTTCGACGACCGGGAACTGCGCAGTACCCTCAGCTGGCGACCCTCGCCCCGCTGGGCCTTGAACCTGGGCTACCGCCAGGACTTCGACCGGGGCGAGCTGGTGCAGTCCGACGGCGACCTGAGCCTCGGCCTGCCCCTGGCGCGTCACTGGAGCCTGCTGGGGGGCTGGCAGTATTCCTTCCTCGACGATGCCACCCGGGAGCGCTTTGCCGGCTTCGCCTATACCGGCTGCTGCTGGGCCATCCGTGGGCTGTGGCGCCAGTTCATCCAGGATGACGTGGCCACGGTAGCCATCGACGAGGATGCGGAACTGCAGAGTCAGTTCATGGTGGAGCTGGAACTGCGTGGCCTGGGCGGAGTCGGTGATGAAATAATGACCTTCATCCAGTCGGCTGTGCCGGGCTTCCGGCCCGGCCCCTGAACGAACTGCGCCCCGGAGAACCCATGTCCGCTGCCCTGCGCCTGCTGCTTCCCGTATGCCTGCTGCTGCTGGCCCTGCCGGCTCCCGCCGCCCAGACTCTCGACCGCATCGTCGCGGTGGTGAACGAGGAGGTGGTGCTGGCCTCGGAGCTGGAGCGGGAACTGGAGGGGGTGCGCCGCCAGCTGGCGGAACGGGACACGCCGCCGCCCCCGGAAGACGATCTGCGCCGCCAGGTGCTGGAGCGGCTGATCATGCGCCGGCTGCAGCTGGACGTAGCGCAGCGCCTCGGCGTGCGGGTGGACGAGGCGACCCTGGACGAAGCCGTGCGCCGTATCGCCGAGCGCAACAGCCTGGGCCTGTCCGAGTTCCGGGATGCGCTGGCGGCCGAGGGCATCGACTTCGCCACCTTCCGCGACCAGATCCGCCAGGAGATCACGCTGACCCGGCTGCGCCAGCGGGAGATGCAGCGGCGCATCAACATCACCCCCCAGGAGATTGACCAGTTCCTGGAGCGGCAGGGGGAAGAGGCCGGCCAGCGCTACCGGCTTCGCCACATCCTGGTGGCGCTGCCGGAAGCCGCGTCTCCGGAGCAGCTCCAGCAGGCGGGCCGGCGGGCCGAGGCGCTGATGCAGGCCCTGGAGGAGGGCGCCCGCTTTGCGGCCCTGGCGGCCCGCTATTCCGACAGCCAGACGGCGCTGGAGGGGGGCGACATCGGCTGGCGTGCCGCCGGCGAGCTGCCTCCCTCGGTGGCGGAGATTCTGCCGCGCATGAGGCCGGGGCAGGTGTCCCCGCCGGTGCGCACCTCCAGCGGGGTGCATCTGTTCCAGCTGGTGGAGCGCCGTGATGAGAGCCGGCGCATGGTCACCCAGACCCGCGCCCGGCACATCCTCATCGAGACCAACGAGGTGGTCACCGACCGCGATGCCGCCGCCCGGCTGCGCAGCCTGCGCGAGCGGATACTGGGCGGCGACGACTTCGCCGAGCTGGCCCGGGCCCACTCCGACGACAAGGGCTCGGCGTCGGCGGGCGGCGATCTCGGCTGGCGCAGTCCGGGAAGTTTCGTGCCGGTGTTCGAGCAGGCCATCGAGGACCTCGCCCCGGGACGGATCAGCCGGCCCTTCGAGAGCCCCTTCGGCTGGCACATCGTGCAGGTGCTGGAGCGCCGCCGGCATGACAGCACCGAGGAGTTCCAGCGCACCCAGGCGGCCCAGCAGATCCGCGAGCGCAAGGAGCGCGAGGAGACCGAGCTGTGGCTGCGCCAGCTCCGGGAGGAGGCCTACGTGGACATCCGGCTGGCGGGCTGACGTGGTGCGCCCCCCAGGCCCGCCCCTGGCCCTGACCCCCGGCGAGCCGGCCGGCATCGGCCCCGATCTGGTGGCTGCCCTGGGAGCCCGGGGCGACCTGCCGGGCGTGGTGGCGGTGGCGGACCCGGAGCTGCTGGCCGGCCGGGCCCGGCTGCTGGGACTGGCACTGGAGGCGGTGCCCTGGCAGCCGCGCCAGGCGCTGCCCGCCGGCCCCGGCCGGCTGGCGGTGCTGCCGGTGCCGCTGGCGCGTCCCGCCTGGCCCGGGGTGCTGGAGCCGGCCAATGCCGGCTACGTGCTGGCAACGCTGGAGCGTGCCGCCCGGGGCTGCCTCGACGGGGAGTTCGCCGGCCTGGTCACCGCCCCGGTGCACAAGGGCGTTATCAATGACGCCGGAATTCCTTTCACCGGCCACACCGAGTTCCTCGCCGAGTACACCGGCGCGCCCCTGCCGGTGATGATGCTGGTGGCGGGCGGCCTGCGGGTGGCCCTGGCCACCACCCACCTGCCGCTGCGCGCGGTACCGGAGGCCATCACAGCCGCGCGCCTGGAAGCCGTGCTGCAGGTGCTGGACGCCGATCTGCGCCGGCGTTTCGGCCTGGCCCGGCCGCGTATCCTGGTCTGCGGTCTCAACCCCCACGCCGGGGAGGGCGGTCACCTGGGGCGCGAGGAACTGGACATCATCGCGCCGGTGCTGGAGAGGCTGCGCCGCCGGGGCCTGGGCCTGACCGGGCCGCTGCCGGCCGATACCGCCTTCACCCCCCGCTCCCTCGCGGGCGGCGACGCGGTGCTGGCCATGTACCACGACCAGGGCCTGCCGGTGCTCAAGCACGCCGGTTTCGGGGAGGCGGTGAACGTCACCCTGGGACTGCCCATCGTGCGCACCTCCGTGGACCACGGCACCGCCCTCGATCTGGCCGGCAGCGGCCGGGCCGAGGCGGGCAGCCTGCAGGCGGCCATCAGCCTGGCCTCCAGGCTGGCCGGCCACTGCGGTCATGAGTGAACCTGCCGGCGCGCCCGCCGGCCACCGGCCCCGGCGCCGCTTCGGCCAGAACTTCCTGCACCAGCGAGGCGTGGTGGAGCGCATGGTGGCGGCCATCAACCCCCGCCCGGGCGAGGCAATGCTGGAAATCGGCCCGGGGCTCGGGGCGCTGACCCTGCCCCTGCTGGAGCGCGCCGGTGCCATGGATGCCCTGGAGCTGGACCGGGACCTGCTCGCTCCCCTGGCCGCCGCCGCACGGGACGTGGGCGAGCTGCGCCTGCACGAGGCCGACGCCCTGGAGGCGGACCTGGCCGGGTTCCGACCGGGCGAGAAGCGGCTGCGGGTGGTGGGCAATCTGCCCTACAACATCTCCACGCCGCTGCTGTTCCACCTGCTGGGGCAGCTGGCGGCGGTGGAAGACATGCATTTCCTGCTGCAGCGCGAGGTGGTGGCGCGGCTGGCCGCCGGCCCCGGCGGCCGCGACTACGGCCGGCTGTCGGTCATGGTGCAGCTGCACTGCCGGGTGGAGCCGCTGTTCGATGTCGCGCCCGGTGCCTTCCGGCCGCCGCCCAAGGTGACCTCCAGCTTCGTGCGGCTGGTGCCCAGGACCGCGCCGGCGGTGGCGCTGCCGGATCCGGCCGCCTTCGCCGAACTGGTGCGGCTCGCCTTCGCGGGGCGCCGCAAGACCCTGCGCAACGCCCTGCGGGCCGTGCTCGGAGCGGGCGGCTTTGCCCGCGCCGGGGTGGACCCGGGGCTGCGGGCCGAGCGCCTGGAGCTGGCCGATTTCGGACGGCTGGCCGAGGCGCTGGCCGACAGCCGGGCGCAGGATGGGCAACAATCATGGTGACTGCAGCCGCTGGCGGAGGAACGGCAATGGAGGCATACGGCCATATCCTGGTGGCCGTCGACCTGGGTCCGGACTGTGATCCGGTGGCCCGGCGGGCGGCGGACCTGGCGCAGCGTTACGGCGCCGGGATGAGCCTCATTCACGTGGTGGAGAACGTGCCGGTGGAGCCCGGCAACGAGCTGATGATCCCCCCCACCACCTCGGTGGAGCTGGAGCTCACGGAGACCGCCCGGGTCAAGCTCAAGGCCATGGGGGAGCGGCTGGGGGTGCCGCCGGAGCGCCAGCAGGTGGCCCTGGGCCAGACCAAACGGGAGATCCTGGAATACGCCGAGGAGCACACCGTGGACCTGATCGTGGTGGGCAGCCACGGCCGCCACGGCCTGGCGCTGCTGCTGGGGTCCACCGCCAACGCGCTGCTGCACGGCGCCACCTGCGACATGCTGGCGGTGCGCATCTGACCGGCGCCCTACCCCCGCCGTGTGCCGCTGATGGCACAGGGTGTCGCGGCCGCTGCACCGCAGCCGCCACGCCGGTGTTCCGGTCCGGTCCCGAAGGTGCCCGCCCCGACGCGCCCGAGCCGGTGGCATTGCCCTTGCTAGCAGCCTGTCGGATTTAGGCTGCTAGGCGGAATCCAGTCTCCGGCGTTTGGGGGCTGAGCGCAGGGGCGAGTGCGGAGGGCGCGGGTGAAGGGATGGCTGGCAGGCCTGGTGCTGCTGCTGGGGGTCGGGACGGCGGCCGCCGGCGTGCTGACCCGGGCGGATCTGGAGCATTACTTCCCGCCGCCGCTGGAGGTGGCGGAGCGCGGTGCCGACGTGCCGGCCTGGCCGGTGTTCATCAAGGAGGGCCCCGGCGGCTCCCGCCTGCTGGCCTACGTGTTCGAGTCCATCGACCTGGCGCCGGTGCCCGGTTTCGCCGGCGTGCCCTTCAACCTGCTCATCGCCCTGAAGCCGGACGGTGAGTTCCTGGACGTGCGGGTGCTGTCCCACCACGAGCCGGTGTTCCTGGACGGGCTCGGCCCCGAGCCGCTGTTCGAGTTCGTGCGCCAGTACCAGGGCAAGAGCCTGTTCCAGGGCCTGCGGGTGGGCTCCAGCATGGACCGCCGCGGCGCGGGCGGGGGCTCCCGGGCGGTGCTGGACGGTGTGTCCAAGGCCACCGCCTCGGTGCGCATCCTCAACGAGACGGTGCTGGCGGCCGCCGCCCAGGTGGCTCGCGCCCGGCTGGGGCTGGCGGTGGCTGATCCGGGCGCGCTGGGGGAGGTGCGCCAGGACGTCTTCGCGTCCCTCACCTGGCAGCAGCTGCTGGATCGGGGGCTGGTGCGGCGGCTGGCGCTGCGCAACCGCGAGGTGGAGCGTGCCTTTGCCGGCAGCCCCGGCGAAGGCGAGGATCCGGCGGCCCTGGCCGACCCGGATGCGTCCCTGATCGAGCTCTACGTGGCCCACCTGAACCCGCCCACAGTGGGGCGCAGTCTCTACGGCGAGACGGGCTACGCGGAGCTCATGGACGGCTTCTGGGACCGCCAGCAGGTGATCCTGGTGATGTCCCGGGGGCGCTACGATTTCATGCGCCCGGACTATGTCCCCGGCACGGTGCCCGAGCGCCTGGCGCTGACCCAGAACGGCCTGCCGCTGGAGCTGCGCGACAGCGGCTATGAGGAGGTTCGCCCCAGCCTGTCGGGCCTGCCGGCAATGGACCGGGTGCGGGTGTTCGAAGTGCCCTCCGCCGCCGGCCTGGATCCGGTCGCGCCCTGGACCCTCAGCCTTCGCGTGGTGCGCAGCAAGGGCGTGCTGTTTCCGGAGCGGGTCAGCCGGGAATTCTCGCTCGACTACGCACTGCCGGAGTCCCTGGTCCGCCGGGACGCGGCCGCCGCCGCGCCGCCATGGCTGGCGCTGTGGCGCGAGCGGGCCCTGGACCTTGGACTGATCGCTCTGATGCTGGTGGTGCTGGCCGCCGCCCTGGCCCGCCAGGGCTGGCTGGCCCGCTCGGAGAGGCGCCTGCGCTGGTTCCGGCGGGGGTACCTGGCCTTCACCCTGGGATTCATCGGCTGGTACGCCCAGGGCCAGCTGTCCATCCTCAACCTCACCGGCCTGGTCAGGGCGGCCCGTGGCGGCGGTGACCTGAGCTTCCTGCTGTACGATCCCGTGACCCTGCTGATCTGGGCCTTCGTGCTGGTGAGCCTGGTGGTCTGGGGGCGCGGCACCTTCTGCGGCTGGCTCTGTCCCTTCGGCGCCCTGCAGGAGTTTCTGGGAGATCTGGCCCGCTGGCTGCGCGTCCCCCAGTGGCGGCTGGCGGAGGCCACCGAGCGGCGCCTGGGCTGGATCAAGTACGGCCTGCTGGGGCTGGTGCTGGGGGCGGCGGTGTTCAGTCTGGGGGCCGAGACCGTCGCCGAGGTGGAGCCGTTCAAGACCGCCATCACCCTGGGGTTCCAGCGCTCGGCGCCGTTCCTCGGTTATGCGCTGCTGACCCTGGCGCTGGGGCTGTTCGTCTACAAGGGGTACTGCCGCTTCCTCTGCCCGTTGGGTGCCGGGCTGGCGGTGATGGGCAGGGTGCGCCGGGTGGACTGGCTCAAGCGCCGGGCGGAGTGCGGCAGCGCCTGCCAGCTGTGCCGGCGGCGCTGCGCCTACGGGGCCATCGAGCGCTCCGGTGCGATCCGCTACGACGACTGTTTCCAGTGCCTGGACTGCGTCGGCATCTACCATGACGCCGGGCGCTGTGCTCCGTTACTGCTGGAGCGGCGCAAGGGCCGGCGCATCGCGGTGCCGGTGGCCGTGCACGCCCCGGCGCGCAGCAGCCGCCGGCCGGTCCCCTCGTCAGGCTGCTAGCAGCCGCAACAACACTTGTGCGCCGGTGGGATAGAGGTGGGGCGCGTTGCGATGAAACCTGCGGTCGCGTAGTGATGTGAGCGCTTGCCTACAGGTACGGCAGCAGCACAGTGACGGCCACGGCCGCCAGCACGCTCAGGCCGAGGGACAGCAGTGGGTCGGGTCGGCGGAAACGGGTCGGTCTGTCGCGCATGCCGGGCGCTCTCCAGCGGGTTTGGCATTGACCACGGGGTACTGCCACTCCAGCCGGCCCGCGTGTGCTCTGCGGCCGGCTCAGCATCCCGTCTGGCCGCTGCGGCGGATGAGCGAGGAGCATAACAGTCATCGGGGGAGGGCCATGAGAGTTACTTCACAGGGATGAGCCGTTTTTCGGGGGCTGCCGGTCCGTCAATAGAAATCGCCCGGTGGCTGCCGGTACACTGACCGCCCGTGAGCACGACGTCAGCCAAGCCATCGCCCGCAAAGGTCGCCCCATGAATTCTGCCGCCAATCCGCTGCGCCAGCTCGCCGCACTGGGCCAGAGCGTCTGGTTCGACAACCTGCACCGCCGCATGCTGGAAGACGGTGAGCTCGCCGGCCGGGTCCGCGACGACGGCCTGGCCGGCGTCACTTCCAACCCCACCATCTTCGAGAAGGCCATGGCGGGCACCCGCCATTACGATGCGGCCATGGTGGAGAGCCTGTCGGCCAGGCCGGGGCTGCAGGCGGAGGAGCTGTTCTTCGAACTGGCCCTGGCCGATATTCGGGAGGCCGCGGACCTGCTGCGGCCCGTCTACGAGGCGAGCGACGCCCGGGACGGCATGGTGAGCATGGAGGTCTCGCCGGCCCTGGCCGACGACACCGCCGGCACGGTGGCCCAGGCCCGGGAGCTCCACCGCCGGCTGCAGCGTCCCAATGTGATGATCAAGGTGCCGGCCACGGTGGCGGGCCTGCCCGCCATCGAGGCCCTCGTGGCCGAGGGCATCAATGTCAACGTCACCCTGCTGTTCGACACCGGCCGCTATGCTGAGGTGGTGCGGGCCTACCTGGCAGGTCTGCGCCGCCGCCGGGCGGCGGGCCTGCCGTTGCAGCAGGTGGCCTCGGTGGCGAGCTTCTTCGTCAGCCGGGTGGATGCTGCCGTGGCCCCCCAGCTGGAGGCGAGCGGGTCGGGGTGCGAACCGCAGGGCAGCGCGGCGGTGGCCAATGCTGCGGTCGCCTACCGGCACTTCCTGGACGTCTTCGACGGCCCGGAATTCGCCGAGCTGCGCTCTGCCGGCGCCCAGGAGCAGCGGCTGCTGTGGGCCAGCACCGGCACCAAGAACCCGCGCTACAGCGACGTTCTGTACGTCGAGTCCCTGGCGGCGCCACGCACCGTGACCACCCTGCCGCCTGCGACCTACGACGCCTTCCGGGATCATGGCCGTGCCGAGGAGGCCCTGGCCGGGGCCATGGACCGCGCCCCCTCCGTCCTCGCCGGCCTTCAGTCGGCCGGCGTCGATCTGGGCGCGGTGACCGCCCGGTTGGAAGCCGAGGGGGTGGCGGCCTTCGCGCAGTCCTACCGCAACCTGCTGCAGTCCCTGGAGCAGAAAGTCAGCGCCCTGTCCCGCGAGCGGCAGGCGGCCGGGTAGACGGTCCGCCGGGCCGGCCTCCACAGAGTCCAGCGTCAAAATGGCCGTTTACGCTATCGGAGACATACAGGGCTGCTTTCAGCCCCTGCGGCAACTGCTTGAGGTGGTGGACTTCGATCCGGGCGTCGACCGGCTGCTGTTCACCGGCGACCTGGTGAATCGGGGTCCGGAATCCCTGGCGGTGCTGCGCTACGTACGCTCCCTCGGAGACGCCGCGGTCGTGGTGCTGGGCAATCACGACCTGCACATGCTGGCCGTGGCCACCGGAGCCAAAGCCCCGCGCCGCAAGGACAGCCTGCTGCAGGTGCTGGACGCCCCGGACGCCGATGATCTCATGGACTGGATGCGCCGCCGGCCGGTGCTCCACGAGGAGCCGGAACTGGGCTGCGTGCTGGTGCATGCCGGCATCTACCCACTGTGGGACCTGGAACAGGCCCGGACCCGGGCCCGGGAGCTGGAGGCGGTCCTCTCCGGCTCCGAGTACGCGGTTTTTCTGCGGCATATCTACGGCGACCAGCCGCGGCTCTGGTCGCCGGACCTGGCAGGCTGGGAGCGGCTGCGGTTCATTACCAACGCCTTCACCCGGATGCGCTACTGCGACCGGCAGGGGCGGTTGCTGATGGACTACAAGGGCGGCCCCGATGAGGCCCCGCCCGGCTATCTGCCCTGGTTCGAGGTGCCCGGACGGCCGCTGGCCGACGGCGGGCCACGCATTGTCTGCGGCCACTGGTCCGCCCTCGGCTGGCACCGCTCCCCGGGGGTGCGGGCCATCGATACCGGCTGTCTGTGGGGGGGCGGCCTCACCGCCCTGCAGCTGGACGCCGATGATGAGCGCTTCACCCTGCCCTGCGCGGCCTTCATGGAGCCGGGTCCTGGGGTCTAGCGTGGCCTCTGCGGCAACGAGCAGTCCCCGCCCTTCCGTTCACCGGGTGTGCCGCTATGCTGATCGCATGGTCAGCGTGCGCAACTCGGCGCCGGCCGCGGCGCCGGCTTCCACTGCACTCAACGGATCCCTGACATGACCGACTCTGCCAGCTCCCACTCCGGCCACCCGGTGCTGAAATCGCCGGGACGCCACGAGTTCAGCCGTGACAAGGTGGTCTCCGCTGCCGAGGCCGTGCAGCTGGTGGCGGACGGCGACACTGTCGCCACCGGCGGGTTCGTCGGCATCGGCTTCGCGGAAGAGCTGGCGCTCGCCCTGGAGGAACGCTTCCTCCAGGAAGGCCGGCCGCGGGATCTGACCCTGGTGTATGCCGCCGGCCAGGGCGACGGCGGCGAGCGGGGCCTCAACCACCTGGCCCACGAGGGGCTGGTGCGCCGCGTGGTCGGAGGCCACTGGGGCCTGGTGCCGAAGCTCCAGGCGCTGGCGGTAGAGGGCCGCATCCAGGCCTACAACCTGCCCCAGGGCTGCATCAGCCACCTGTTCCGGGACATCGCCGCCGGCAAGCCGGGCAGCCTGTCGCGGGTCGGTCTGGAGACTTTCGTCGACCCGCGCCAGTCCGGCGGGCGCCTCAACGAGGCCACCCGGGACGAGCTGGTGCGGCTGCTGGAGATCGACGGCGAGGAGTTCCTGTTCTATCGGGGTTTTCCCATCAACGTGGCGCTGTTGCGGGGTACCACGGCGGACGCGGACGGCAACGTCACCATGGAGCGCGAGGCCCTGGTGCTGGAGGCCCTGGCCATCGCCACCGCGGTGCGCAACTCCGGCGGGCTGGTGCTGGTGCAGGTGGAGCGCCTCGCCGAGCGCGGCACCCTCAACCCGCGCGACGTGAAGATCCCCGGCGTGCTGGTCGACTGCGTGGTGGTGGCCAGCCCCGAGAATCACTGGCAGACCTTCGCCACCCAGTACAGCGCTGCCTACGCCGCCGAGCTGCGGGTGCCAATGAAGTCCCCCTCGCCCCTGGCCCTGGACCCCCGCAAGGTCATCGCCCGCCGGGCGGCCTTCGAACTGCGCCCCAACAGCGTGGTGAACCTGGGTATCGGCATGCCCGAGGGCGTGGCCAACGTGGCCAACGAGGAGGGCATCCTGGAGCAGCTCACCCTGACCGCCGAGCCGGGGCTGATTGGCGGGCTGCCCGCCGGTGGGCTGGACTTCGGCGCCGGCACCAACATCCAGGCGCTCATCGATCAGCCGGCCCAGTTCGACTTCTACGATGGCGGCGGGCTGGATATGGCCTTCCTGGGCATGGCCCAGGTGGACCGCCAGGGCAACGTCAACGTCAGCCGGTTCGGCTCCCGCCTGGCCGGCGCCGGCGGCTTCATCAACATCAGCCAGAACGCCCGGCGGCTGGTGTTCATGGGCACCTTCGCGGCGGGCAAGGGTACGGTGGAGGTGGCCGACGGCGGGCTGCGGGTGACGCCCGGCAAGGCGCCGGTGAAGGTGGTGCCCCAGGTGGAGCATGTCACCTTCAGCGGCCCCCGGGCGGCGCGCCGGGGCCAGCCGGTGCTCTACGTCACCGAGCGCTGCGTGTTCGAGCTTACCCACCGGGGGCTGGCCCTGCGGGAACTTGCACCCGGGCTGGACCTGGAGCGCGACGTGCTGGCCCATCTGGAGTTCGAGCCCATCATCGAAGGCGGTGTTGCCGCCATGGACGAGCGCCTGTTCCGGACAGCCGCCATGGGCCTGTCGGAAGATCTGCTGGAGGTGCCGCTGGCGGAGCGGCTGAGCTACGACCCCGAGCAGAACCTGCTGTTCATCAACTTCGAGGGATTCGCGGTGCGCGAGTCCGAGGACATCGAGCGCATCCGCGCCGCCGTGGAGGAGCGGGTGGCCCCCTTGGGGCGGCGCGTCAACGTCATCGTCAACTACGATAATTTCACCATCCGCCCCGACCTGTTGGGGGATTACAGCGCCATGGTGGAGGATCTGGCGGCGCGCCACTACGCTGACATCACGCGCTATACCACCAGCGCCTTCCTGCGCATGAAACTGGGCCAGTCCCTGCGCCGCCGCGGCCTGGCGCCGCACATCTTCGAGAGCCGCCAGGAGGCCCGGCATCACCTGGAGCGCCGCTGACCGGACCCTGCGCCCGGTCAGTGAGTCGCGAATGCGTGCATGTCTGGAAGTTGTGGAAGCTGCGCACGAGGGGTAGTTTGTAGCGCCGGCGGCCTCGCCGGGCCCGCGCAGCAGCTGCCGGGCGTGGCATGGGGAGCAGTATGCGGAGTACGGGAGGACGGGTCCGCCGACCGGCGGAGCCTTGCAGCTAAAACCAAGCGAGGAGGCATGAACATGATCTCGAGTCTGAAAGCGGGGAAGGCGGCGCTGGGCCTGGTGGTGAGCGCGGCCGTGGTGGCCGGCGGCTTCGCCACCACCGCCCAGGCGGAGCGCGTGCGCTGGAAGATGCCGGTGGCGTTTTCCTCCAACCTTCCGGGACTGGGTTCTCCGTCCCAGTACGTGGCCGACCAGCTGGGCGCGGCCAGCGGCGGTGAGTTCCAGGTGCGGGTCTACGAGCCGGGCAAGCTGGTGCCGCCGTTCGACATTCTGAGTACGGTGAGCGAGGGCAAGGTCTCCGCGGGCTACACCTGGATCGGCTACGACCAGGGCAAGATCCCGGCCATCCCGCTGTTCGCCGCCGTGCCCTTCGGCCTCAAGCCCTGGGCCTACGCCGGCTGGTACTACTATGGGCCGGGCCACGGGTTGCTCCAGGAGGTCTATGCCAACAAGGGCTTCAACGTGCACGCCCAGCTGTGCGGCATCATCGGCCCGGAGACCGCGGGCTGGTATCGGAAGCCTGTGACCAGCCTGGACGACTACGACGGCCTCAAGATCCGCTTCGCCGGCCTGGGCGGCAGAGTGCTGGAGAAGCTGGGCGCCTCGGTGACCATGCTGCCCGGCGGTGAGCTGTTCCAGGCCCTGGAGAAGGGCACCATCGACGCCACCGAGTTTTCCATGCCCGCCATCGACCAGATTCTGGGCTTCAACAAGGTGGTCAAGTACAACCTGTTCCCCGCCTGGCACCAGCCCTTCACGGCTCAGTACATCCTGGTCAACAACGACGCGTGGGCCGATCTCGACGACGCGCAGAGGGCCCTGGTGGAGACCACCTGCACGGCGGCGACCATGATGGGTCTCGCCGAGGGCGAGTATAAGAACGGCAAGGTGCTGGCCGAGTTCCAGGAAAAGGGCGTGCAGAACGATATGATTCCCATGCCCGTGCTCAATGAGCTGAAGACGGTCTGGGAAGAGGTTGCCAAGGAGGAAGCCAGCAAGGACGTCGACTTCAAGCGCGTCTACGAGTCCCAGCAGGAGTTTCTCAAGACCTATGTGATCTGGGACAAACGCGCCTACCTGCCGCCCGAGCTGTACTGACAGGCGTCACCGCCTGAACCGGGCGGGTGGCGGGGCCGGGCGGCCCCGCCACCCGGATCACTGGAGTGCGGTCGGCAGGCCGGGCCGCGCAGTTGCAGTCCGAGGGCACCGGCCCGACGGGGGGAGCAATGACCGAGCGCGACGGCGTCGATCCCGCGAAGGAGCAGATCCGTCTTCCCGAGGGCGAGATCGAGATCCATCATCACTACGAGTTCCCCACCACCCGACTCGCCCGTCTCCTGGACTCGGGCATCGCTGCCATCGGCAAGCTGTTCTCCTGGCTGTGGCTGATGGTGATGATGGTGATCCTGATCAGCGTCATCTCCCGCTACGTGTTCGGCCAGGGTTCCATCCTGCTGGAGGAGCTGTCCTGGTATCTGTACGCGGTCACCTGGACCGTGGGTCTGTCCTACACGCTGGTGGTGGATGACCACGTGCGGGTGGATGTGCTCCACGAGCGCTTCTCGCTGCGGGGCCAGGCCTGGGTCGAGCTGCTGGGCCTGCTCCTGCTGTTGCTCCCGTTCCTCGCCATCGGCACCTACTACGGCTGGCCGTATTTCTACAATTCCTTCCTTGAGGGCGAGACATCCCAGGCGCCCTCCGGGCTCCCCTACCGCTGGCTGATCAAGTTCTTCATTCCCCTGTCCCTGGTCCTGCTGGCAGTGGCCGCCATTGCCCGCATCAGCAAGTGCACCGCTTTGCTGTTCGGCTGGCCGCGGCCCCTGGAGGAGGTCCGGGACCACAACTGACGGCCCGCGGCATGTCGTGTCGCAGTGGCCCCACCAACCAATCGTCCGGGAGTGAACCGAAGTGGGACTCGAAGAAATTCTCGTCATCGCCATGTTCGCCACCTTCGGGCTGTTGCTGTTCACAGGCTTTCCGGTGGCCTGGGTGCTGGCGGGCACGGCCGTGATCTACGCCATCGTCGGCCACGTAGCAGTCACCTACTTCGGCGCGGATCTCTGGTATTCCTGGGACAGCGGCATCCCGCTGTTGCCGGAACGGGTCTGGGACCTGATGTCCGGCGACACCCTGGTGGCCCTGCCCATGTTCATCTTCATGGGCATCATGCTGGACCGCTCCGGGGTCGCCGAGCGGCTGATGAACAACATGGTCCGCCTGTTCGGCGTGGTGCGCGGGGGCTATGCAGTCACCGTCATCGTCATCGGCCTGCTGCTGGCCGCCACCACCGGCATCATCGGCGCCTCGGTGGTGCTGCTCGGCATGCTGTCATTGCCGGTGATGCTCAAGCATGGCTACGCCAAGTCCCTGGCGGTGGGGACCTCCTGTGCCACCGGCACCCTGGGCATCCTGATTCCCCCCAGCATCATGCTGGTGATCATGGCCGACCGGCTGGCCCGGCCGGAGGCCTCCGTGGGGGATCTGTTCCTGGGGGCGTTTTTCCCCGGATTCATGCTGGGCGGCCTGTATATCGTCTTCGTGCTGCTGCTGGCTTGGTTCTTTCCGAAGATGGCCCCCGTGCCCAGGGATGTGCCGCCCATCACCTGGAAGGTGGTCGGGGATGCTGCGGTGGCGGTGCTTCCCACCGCCGGGCTGATCCTGGCGGTGCTGGGCTCCATCTTCCTGGGCATCGCCACCCCTACCGAGGCCTCCGGCGTGGGCGCGGCCGGCGCCACTTTGCTGGCCATCGCCAACCGCCGGCTGACCTACGCGGTGATGCGCGACAGCCTCTACCAGACCACCCGCACCTCGGCCTTCATCTTCGCCATCTTCCTGGGCGCCACGGCCTTCTCGGTGGTGCTGCGGGATCTGGGCGGTGACCAGGTGATCGAGGATGTGCTGATCGGCCTGCCCTTCGGTCCGGACGGCATCCTGATTACCATCCTCTTCATCACCTTCCTGCTGGGCTTCTTCCTGGACTGGGTGGAACTCACCCTGATCATTCTGCCGCTGGTGGCTCCGGTGGTGGAGGCGCTGGGTTTCGACTTGGTGTGGTTCACCATCCTGTTCGCCATGTGCCTGCAGACCTCTTTCCTGACGCCGCCGGTGGGCTTCGCGCTGTTCTACATCAAGGGAGTCTGTCCGCCGGAGGTGCAGGTCACCGACATCTACAAGGGGGTGGTGCCGTTCATCATTCTGCAGCTGGTGGGGCTGACCTTGGTGTACATCTGGGAGCCCATCGTCACCTGGCTGCCGAGCGTCAGCTACAGCTGATGCAGGTGCCGCTTGCCTGGCCCGTCCCCGCGCAAGACGCCGGATGCGGCGCTGCGCGCCTTATCCGGCCTACGCCGTCTGCCAGGCGCCGGGCCGGGGCCCGCGTAGGCCGGATAAGCGAAGCGCATCCGGCATCTACAGAGAGGGACTAAGGTCCGTAGGCCGGGTTGAGCCTCAAGCCACCCACCCCGCCAGGGTGGCGAGGGCGGCGGCCGCCAGCCACAGCAGCAGGGCACGGTGCACCAGGGTCCGGGCCTCCTCCAGGCCTTCCGGAGTGACGTCCCGGGGGCTGCGCAGGGGCGGCAGCCCCAGGGCCCCCAGGCCGGCGCCGGCCAGCAGTTCCCGATTGCTGTCCCGGGTGAGCACCACCGCCACGCTCTGCCAGCCTTCCACGGCTCCGGAAAAACTGCCCGCCAGACCGAAACTCAACGCCTGCAGACGCGCGGGAATCCAGCCCGCCAGCCAGGCGAGGCCGGCCGCCGAGCGGGCCAGCCCGGGGACGTCCTGGCGCCGGGACTCGGTGAAGTGCCGCGCCAGGCAGGCCAGCCGGTAGGTCACGGCACCGGCGGGTCCCAGCAGCAGCAGCCAGAACACCGGGCCCGCCCAGCGCTCCAGGCTCTCGCAGAGCAGGGCCCGAAGCACTTGCTCCGGCAGTTCGTGGTGCTCGGCCCCGGCGAGAGCCGGGTCCAGCTCGGCCGCGGCGTGGCCCGCGCCGACATGATCACCCCGCCGCCAGGCCACCAGGAACTGCTGCAGATGGTCCTGCAGCCGGCCGATGCCGAAAGCGAACGCCAGCGCGGCCGCCCCCAGCACCAGTTCCGCCAATCCTCCCAGGGCCCGCAATGCCCACCACTGCAGCAGCACGGCCAGAGCCACCGGAGGCGCCAGCAGCAGGATCAGCCCCAGGGGGCCGTCCCGCCCCGGCACTCCGGCGCAGGCCCGGTACCAGCGCTCGGCCAGCCGGAGCAGGGGAGCGGTGCGCCGCCAAGGGTCCAGGCGCCGGGGATGCCGGTTCAGCCAGAGAGCCAACAGGATTGCCAGCAGCCGCATGGGGTGTCCTTCAGGTCTTGAGTGGGCGCAGGTTCCGCCGACGGGCCGGTTCAGCGCCCCGGGCCGCTCAGGTCGCGGCGCAGCCGCTGCCAGTCGAAGGCAGGCCCGGGGTCAGTCTTGCGTCCCGGCGCGATGTCACAGTGGCCCACGATGCGCTCCGGCGCCAGCCCGGGATAGGCCCGCAGCAGCGCCCGGCACAGCGGCCCCAGGCGCCGGTACTGGCGGGCCGTGTACGGCCGCTGGTCGGTCCCTTCCAGCTCGATGCCTATGGAATAGTCATTGCAAGCGGGACGGCCGCGATAGCTGGACCGACCGGCGTGCCAGGCCCGCCGGTGCAGGGGCACGTACTGGACCAGTTCCCCCGAGCGGCGGATCAGGAGGTGGCTGGACACCCGCAGTCCGGCGATCTCCAGGAAGCAGGCGTGTTCCGCCGGGTCCAGACGGTTGGTGAACAACTGGTCGATGTAGGGGCCACCAAAGCGGCCCGGCGGCAGACTGATGCCGTGGATGACCAGCAACTCCACCGGGGTGCCTGGCGGCCGCTCGTCGCAGTTGGGCGAGGGGCACTGCAGGGCGCTCGATACCCTCCCCGAGGTCGTGTCGATGTGCACCGGCCGGCTCCTGTGCATGGTGCTCGCGATGGTACCAAGCCGGTGCGCCCGGCAGTCGGCGGCATGGGGCCCGGGGGGCAGGGTTGTTACCATGCGGACTTCACTGACTGCAGGGGCGCCCATGAACGAACAGGGCCGCAATCGTCTCGCCGGCAGTACCAGCCCGTATCTGCTACAGCACGCCGGCAACCCGGTGGACTGGTATCCCTGGGGCCAGGAGGCCCTGCAACGGGCCCGCCGGGAGGACCGGCCGATCCTGCTGTCGATCGGCTATTCCGCCTGTCACTGGTGCCACGTGATGGCCCGGGAGTCCTTCGAGGATCCGGACACGGCGGCGCTGATGAACCGGCTGTTCGTGAATATCAAGGTGGACCGGGAAGAGCGCCCCGACCTGGACCGCATCTACCAGACCGCCCACCAGCTGCTGGCTCGGCGCCCCGGGGGCTGGCCCCTGACGGTGTTCCTGACGCCCGACCAGCGGCCGTTTTTCGCCGGCACCTACTTCCCCCCAAAGCCCCGGGGCGGGCTGCCGGCGTTCCGCGATCTGCTGGAGCAGGTGGCGGGCGCCTACCGAGAGCAGCGCGACGCCATCGAGGGACAGAACCAGGCCCTGGTGGCGGCTCTGGAGCAGTTGGACTCCCGGGCGGCGGGCACTCGGCTGCCGGGCCGTGAGCCGGCTCAGGCGGCCCGGGCGGCCCTGGAGGATCTGCACGACCGTCAGCACGGGGGCTTCGGCGAGGCGCCGAAGTTTCCCCAGCCGACCCTGATCGAGCGACTGCTGCGGGACTACGCCCGCAGCGCAACCGGCCGGCAGCCCGACCGGGCCGCCCTGCAGATGGCCTGCAACAGCCTGCGGCGCATGGCCCTGGGCGGGCTCTGGGACCATGTGGGAGGCGGTTTCTTCCGCTACTCGGTGGACCGCTACTGGAGCATCCCCCATTTCGAGAAGATGCTCTACGACAACGCGCAGTTGCTGGGCCTCTATGCCGAGGCCTTCGAGGCCACCGGCGATGTGCTCTTCCAGCGGGTCGCCCGGGAGACTGCGGACTTCCTGCTGCGCGATCTCCGCCACCCGGCGGGGGGCTTCTGCGCCGCCCTGGGCGCGGACAGTGACGGCGGCGAGGGCACCTACTATCTGTGGACCCCCGAGCAGGTGCAGGCCGTGCTGGACGTTGACGAGGCGCGGCTGGTGATGGCCCGCCTGGGCCTGGAGGAGCCCGCCAATTTTCAGGGCCGCTGGCATCTGCACGCCGATGCCACGTTCTCGGAACTGGCCGCCCGCCTGCGCCTGCCCCGGGATCGGGTGACCGCCCTGTGGGAGTCCGCACGGGAGAAGCTGCGCCGGGTCCGCGAGCAGCGTTCCCCGCCGCTCCGGGACGACAAGCTGCTGACCGCCTGGAACGCCCTCGCGGCGAGCGGTCTGGCCCGGGCCGCCCGGGTGCTGGAGGACGACGCCCTGGGGCTCGCCGCCCAACAGACCCTCCGCTTCCTGCAGCGGGAGCTCTGCGGGGACGCACGCCTGCGGGCCAGCTGGCGGGAGGGAGTGGCGGCCCACCCGGCGACCCTGGACGACCACGCCGCGCTGCTGGTCGCGCTGCTGGAGATGCTGGCGCTGGAGTGGGACGACACTGCGCTGGACTGGGCCGTGGAGCTGGGGGAACTGCTGCTGGCCCGCTTCCAGGACCCAGCCCGCGGCGGCTTCTACTTCACCGCTGACGACCATGAACCGTTGATCCACCGGCCTCGCCCGTTCGCCGACGAATCGACGCCGTCCGGCAATGCCCTGGCGGTGCGCGGCCTGCTGGCCCTGGGTGAGCTGCTGGGGGAGGCCCGCTACCTGGAGGCGGCCGAGGGCGCCCTGAAGGCCGCGGCGCCGCTGCTGGAAGAGCAGCCGCTGGGGCACTGCGCGCTGGTCACTGACCTGGAGCGCTGGCGGGCGCCCGAGGCCCGGGTGCTGCTGCGCCTCCCCGAAGACCAGGCACAGCCCTGGCGGGTCGCGGCGCGGCGCGGTTTCGCGCCGGAACGCCGGATCTACCGGCTGCCTCCGGACGGCGGCCGGCTGGGGCCCGGCCCCGCCGTGCAGGTGTGCGCCGGGCAGCGCTGCCTGCCCGAGCCCGCCGACCCCGAGACCCTGGCCCGCCAGTTGTCCGGCGCCGATGAGGCAACGCTATACTCAAGCAGCCCATGAACACGCATACTTACATTATTATCGGGGGGGGTGATGGATCCGCAGAGCGTCGCCCAGGACATCTCCCGGCTGGTGGCCCTGCCCCGGGCCTACCACCGGGTGTCCGAGATGGTGCGCGACGAGCGCTACGGCACCAGCGACATCGGCCGGGTGATCGCCCATGAGCCGGCGCTCACCGCGCGGCTGCTGCGCATGGTCAACAGCGCCTATTTCGGTCTGCCCTCGCGCATCGACACCATCCCCATGGCCATCACGGTGCTGGGAACCCGCGCCCTGCACGAGCTGGTGCTCGCCACCTCCGTGGCCGCCGCCTTCGACCGCATCGACAGCGCCCTGGTGGACGTGGCCGACTTCTGGCACCACAGCATCTACGTGGGGCTGGTGGCACGGCTGCTGAGCCGCCGGCTGCGCCTCGGGCACAGCGAGCAGATGTTCATCGCCGGGCTGCTCCACGATCTCGGCAAGCTGGCCATCTACCACCAACTGCCGCGGGAGGCCGAGCGGGTTCTGCGCACGTTCGCGGACGACCCCGGTGACCGCACCCTGTACCAAACGGAGCGGGACGTGATCGGTTTCGACCACACGGCCGTCGGCGAGGCGCTGCTGCGGCTCTGGCAGCTGCCGTCGGTGTACGTGGAGGTGGCCGCCTGCCACCACGACCCGGACCAGGCGGAATCCTTCGCCGACGAGGTGGCGGTGGTGCACGTGGCCGACGCCCTGACCCGCAAGGTGGAGCCGGGCCACAAGGTGCCCCGGGGGGCGGACGATCTGCCATTGCTGGAGCCCGCCGCCGCCGAGCGGGTCCACGTGGCCCCGGACCTGGTGGCGGACCTGCGCCTGGAGGCGGACCTGCAGGCCATCGAGGTGTACGGCACCCTGTTCGGCCAGGCACCGGCGAATAGTTGATCCGTACCGTCCCCCAAAGGCCCCGGCAGGGCGTAGACAGGATGAGCGAGGCGCGCCCGGCACTTCAGTTGGCGCATTCCAGATCGGCGATCACCGCGGCCAGGAAGCGCGCCGCCTCGCCGCCGGTGACGGCCCGGTGGTCGAAGCTGAGTGACAGCGGCAGGATGCGCCGGAGCTGGGGTTGGCCGTCCACGGCGACGATCTCGTCCCGCGCGCGGCCGGCTCCCAGGATGGCCACCGACGGCGGCTGCACGATGGGGGTGGCGTAGCGCCCGCAGAAGGTGCCGAAATTGGACAGGGTGATGGTGTAGCCGCGCATCTCGTCGGGCGGCACGGCGCGGGCCCGGATGTCGGTTTTCATCTGCTCCAGCCCGGCGCGCAGCTCCTCGGCGCTGCGGTTGCCGGCGTCGCGCAGCACCGGTACGAACAGGCCGTCCGCCGTGTCCACGGCGATCGCCACGTCGATCCGCGGGATGATCCGGCGTCCCAGCTCCTGGCTGTCGTACCAGGCGTTGAGGGAAGGCTCGGCGCGGCATCCCGCCACCAGGGCCCGCAGCAGGCGGATGGTGAGGTCGCTGCCGGCGGGCCAGGCGTCGATGCAGGCATCATCGCAGAGGGTCACCGCGGCCACCTCCCGGTGGGCGCTTGCCATGTTGCGGGCCATGGCCCGGCGCGGGCCGCGCAGGGGCTCCAGCTGGCCCATCTCCCGCAGGGTCCGGGCGGCGCGCTGCACATCTTCGGAGCTGATGGCGCCGTCGCGGCCGCTGGGGCTCACCTGGGCGAGGTCCACATCCAGCCGCCGGGCCAGGGCCCGCACCGCCGGCGTGGCGCGGATGCCCTCGGGCGCGGCCCGGCGGGGGCCGGACTCCTCCAGCCTCTCTTCGCCCTCCTCCACCGTGCCTACCACCGTGCCGGCGTCCTTGCGTTGCTCTGCCTCGCCGGCGGCGAATTCCACCAGCGGTTGGCCCACCTCGACGATGTCGCCGGTCCGGGCGTGGAGCTTGGCAATCCGTCCGGGTCGGGGGGAGGGCACTTCCACCACGGCCTTCTCGGTCTCCACCGACACCAGGGGTTGATCCTGGACCACCGTGTCCCCCTCGGCCACGTGCCACTGCACAATCTCGGCATCCGGGAGGCCCTCCCCCAGGTCGGGTAGGTGGAAGATTGGCTCTGCCATCGCTGCTCACCCCGTCATCCAAACTCCAGCACCCTGCGTACCGCGGCGTGGATGCGCCCGGTGTCCGGCATGTAGTGATGCTCGCTGCGCGCCAGCGGCATGATGGTGTCCCAGCCGGTGACCCGCTGCACCGGCGCCAGCAGGGACAGCAGGCCCTGATCGGCCAGGTTGGCCGCGACCTCGGCCCCGAAACCCGCGCTGCGGGCCGCCTCGTGGACGATGACACAGCGCCCGGTCTTCTCCACCGAGGCGAGGATGGTGTCCATGTCCAGGGGCTTGAGCGTGGCGACGTCGATGACCTCGGCGCTGACGCCCGCCGCGTCCAGCTCGTCGGCCACCTGCAGGGTCTCCAGGGTCATGGCCCCCCAGGTGACCAGGGTCACGTCGCGGCCCTCCCGCAGGGTGAAGCAGACGTCCAGCGGCAGGGCCTCGCCGTCGTCGGCCACCGCCTGCTTCTGCCGGCGGTAGATACGCTTGGGTTCCAGGAACACCACCGGGTCCGGATCGCGGACCGCCGCCAGCAGCAGGCCATAAGCGCGGGCGGGGGAGGAGGGGATCACTACCCGCAGCCCGGGGATGTGGGCGAACATCGCCTCGGTGCTCTCGGAGTGGTGCTCCGGGGCATGGATGCCGCCGCCGAACGGGGCACGCAGCACCATTGGGCAGCTCATGCGCCCCCGGGTCCGGTTGCGCAGCCGCGAGGCGTGGCTCACCAGCTGGTCGATGGTGGGGTAGATGAAGCCCATGAACTGGATCTCGGCCACCGGTCGCAGACCCATGGCCGCCATGCCCACCGCCACGCCGGCGATCATGGTCTCGGCCAGGGGCGTGTCCATTACCCGTTCCGGGCCGAAGCGCTCCTGCAGCCCGGCGGTGGCCCGGAACACGCCGCCGTTGACGCCCACATCCTCGCCCAGCACCAGCACCTGCGGGTCGGCGGCCAGCTCCCAGGCCAGGGCCCGGCGTACCCCCTCCACCAGGGTGATGACGGCGGTTTGTTCTCCGTTGCTGTCAGTCATCGCGGCGTCCCTGCCGGGCGCGGGCCGCCACCTCCCGGCGCTGCGGGGCCAGGGCTTCGGGGAGGCGGGCATAGAGGTAGTCGAACATGGCCTCCGGCGGTGGCGGCGCCTCGGCGAGCACCGCGTCCACGGCTGCCTGCACGTCGGCGTTGCACTGCTCGATGAGCTGCTGCTCGTCGGCCTTGGTCCACGCGCCCAGCGCCGCCAGATGGGCGCGCAGCCGGACCAGTGGGTCCTCTTTCCAGTGGGCACTCACTTGCTCTGCGCTGCGGTAGCGGCTGGCATCGTCGGCGGTGGTGTGGTCGTGCAGGCGATAGGTCAGGGCCTCGATCAAGGTCGGTCCCTCGCCGCGGCGGGCCTTGGCCAGGGCTCTCGCCACGCACTCGCGCACGGCGATGACGTCGTTGCCGTCCACCTGCTCGCCCGCGAAGCCGGCGGCCCAGGCCTTCTGGGCCAGGGTCGGGGCCGCACTCTGCCGGGACCGGGGCACCGAGATGGCCCACTGGTTGTTGGCCAGCAGGAATACCACCGGCAGCCGCCAGAGGCCGGCGAAGTTGATGGCCTCGTAGAAGTCGCCCTTGGAGCTGGCGCCGTCGCCGAAGATGCTCACGACGGCGCGGGACTCCCGGCGCAGCCACAGGGCGTAGGCCGCGCCCGCGGCATGCAGGATCTGGGTGGCGATGGGCACACTGATGGGAAAGTCATGGGCCGGCGCCGCCTGGTAACAGCAGCCGCGCTCGTCGCCGCGCCAGTAGCGCAGCATTTCCTGGAGCGTCACGCCGCGCCAGAGCATGGCCGACTGCTCCCGGTAGGTCGGCACCAGCACGTCGTCGGCGTCCATGGCGCTGGCCGCGCCTACGCCGATGGCCTCCTGGCCCAGGGCCGAGGGATAGGTTCCCATGGAGCCCGTGCGCTGCAGGGCCACCGCCCGGGCATCCAGGCTGCGGGTGAGCGCCATGGCCCGGTACATGGCTGCCAGCGGCTCCGGCTGTCGACCGAACTCCGGCAACTCGTCGCCCACCTGCTGTCCGTTCTCGTCGAGAAAGCGGGTATAGGTTACTGGGACAGGGGCGTCCACGGACAAGGCTGACCTCCCGGGCCGGGTCGGCCCGCCAGCCGGCGCGGGGGCGGATCTCCCCCGCGCGCCGACGCAGGGCATTGACTACTCCTCAAGCTTAGCCCGAAGATTTCACAAATTTGCACCGATCTCGCTTGTCTCTTGGCCCCACAA
>CAZAQB010000007.1:23756-44363 GCA_964487155.1 uncultured Ectothiorhodospiraceae bacterium | reverse complement strand
GCAAGCGCAGATCCCGGAGCCCCCAATGCCGCCGACAGCAGCAGCGCGGTGGCGGTGCCACCGCCCCCCGCGAGCCGCTGCAGCCGCTTTCCCCTCGAATTCGCCATCACAGCTGAACCTCCAGATTCGTGCCGATCCCCGGCGGCCCGGCCAACTCCGAAGCGGAGTCCCGTTGGCTTTGCGTCCCGCCCTCGCAGGCGGTTTGCCGTTTGCAAGAGTCAGCGATGGTTTGGTCCGGACGGGTTCCATACCCGGCCTGAGTTCACTGTGTGGGCTCGGCCTCCCCCCAACCCGCGTCGAAGGTGCAGCACCTCCCCTGCCCCCAGGACAGGTCCACCCGGGCCAAAGGCCAGGTGGCCGGTCACGGCCAGGTCGATTCACCGGAAGAAAACTGTTGCTATATGACGACAGACAGGGGTGGCATATGACGCCGAATACAGACAGTTATGCTCCATGGAAGGCGCGGACCCGCGCAGCACCCACTGCCTGCCCCGGACAGGAAGCACCTGTACTGATGGACAGTTCGCGACATCCCATTCGCATGTCTCGGCGGACATTAAGAATTGTCACAACAGGGCGGAAAAGCGGTGCGCAAGGAGGACGGAATGCCGTGGGTGCCGAGATTCGGCTGAGGCACCACGGGAAGATGCTCACCCGGCTGCTCTCCTGGCAATGAACAGCGCACTGCCAGCTCTGAGGGGCCAACGCGGCGGCGAGAACAATCAGCGCCTCCCTATGGCGGTTGAGTGGGCGCTTTGGCCTGGTCATGGCGCAGGAGTCGGGGAGGTCTGCGTTGGCGTTTGCGAGGCCGGCTCCCACGTTTCTTCGCAACGTGGGGCTACGGCGGGTGGTGTCTGGGGCCGTGCCGCGCCGGCGAGCTGCCGGGCAGGCCACCGAAGTCTTCCAGACCCCCTCTCAGGCTGGAGGCCATCGGGATCCGCGGCGAACCGGGCCGATCACTTGAGGGCTGCCGCCTACCGCCAACCAGCCGTCAGTAGTCGAGGGTGACCTTACCCAGAGGGTGGGAGCAGCAGGCGAGGATATAACCCTCGGCGATGTCCTCGTCGGAGATGCCGCCGTTGTGGACCATGTGCACTTCGCCGTCCAGCTTGCGCAGGCGGCAGGTGCCGCAGACGCCGAACTGGCAGGCGCTGGGTACCACGATGCCGGCTTCCCGGGCGACGGACAGCACGGTGTCGGTCTGACGGCAGCGGACGCTGGCGCCGGAGGCCGCGAACACGAGCTCCGCGTCCTCCGCCTCCTCCAGGACCACGTCGGCCTCGTGGCTCGGGACCTGGGACTCGTCCGTGATGGGCGCCTGGAAGCTTTCCTCGTGGTAGTGCTCCATGTTGAAGCCGGCCAGGTGCAGGATGTCGCGCACGGCCTGCATGAACGCCGGCGGCCCGCAGCAAAAGATTTCCCGCTCCATGTAGTCGGGGGCGATCAGCTCCAGCTGCAGCTGGTTGAGCCGGCCCATGTAGCCGGTCCATGCGGCGAAGGGCTCGGCCTGCTCGACGATCCAGGCGAGGCGCAGGTCGTCGGTACGCCCGGCCATGCGCTCCATCTCGGCGCGGAAGATGATGTCCGAGGGCGCGCGGGCACAATGGATGAACGTGATGTCGCTCTGCACCCCGAAGTCGTACAGCCAGCGGGTCATGGACATCATCGGCGTGATGCCGCTGCCGGCGGAAAGGAACAGGTACTTCGGTGCCAGGTGGTTGTGGAAGCTGAAGATGCCCGCCGGCCCGTAGGCCTTGATGCGGTCGCCCACCCTTAGGTGGTCATGCATCCAGCGCGAGGCGTAGCTGTCCGCCTGGGCCTTGACGGTGATGGTCAGGGACAGGGGCCGGGAGGGGCTCGAAGAGATGGTGTAGGTGCGCCGCACCCGCCGCCCCTCGATGGGCAGCTCCACGGTGATGAACTGGCCCGGCAGGTAGCGGAACCAGCTCTGGTCGGTGGTGCGGAAGCAGAACGTCTTGACGTCCGGCGTCTCCGGCAGAATACGCACCACTTCCAGTTCCTGGCGATGGCTGTCCCAGGGCTGGGTCTGGTTCAGGTGGCGGATGGTTTCGGTGACCTTCTGGGTCATCGTGGTCCCTTTGCCGTGGATGGCGCCGCCCCGGTCAGCCGGCCGCCTGGCGCTGCCCGGCGGACATGCCCAGGTGGCGCTCCATGGCGGCGCAGTACCAGTCCACGAAGTGGATGACCCCCTGCTCGATCTGGGTGGAATAGGGGCCCGGCTGGTAGGCCCGCGAGGCCACGCCTGCCTGGGTGAGTTCCACGAAGTAGCGGTCCTGCGCGTTGGTGCGGCTCCACACCCGCTTGAGGTTGTCCAGGTCGTAGTCGACGCCTTCCACGGCATTTTCGTGCACCAGCCACTTGGTGGTGACCAGGGTCTCGGTGGCCGAAATGGGCAGCACCCGGAAGCTGAGGCAGTGGTCCGCCTGCAGGTGATTCCAGCTGTTGGGCAGCCACAGCATGCGCATGGAGCCGGCATCGTCCACCTGCAGGTTGCCCATGCGCCGGCGGCTGGCCGGGCGTCCGTCCAGGGTCATGGACACGGCGCCGCGGATGAAGGGGATGCGCGCCACCCGCCAGCGATCGGCCATCACCCCGTCGCTGGGCAGGCCGGCCTCGCTCCAGCGCGCATAGCAGGCCTGCTGCAGTTCCCTGAACTTCGGGTCCATGCGCGGGTCGTCGGGCTTGTCGTACTCGGACAGGGTGCGCAGCAGCTCGGGGTGGCCCCCGGCGCAGTGGTAGCACTCGCGGTTGTTCTCCATCACGAGCTTCCAGTTGCCCTGCTCGATGATGCTCTCCTCGGCGGCCACCTTGGCCCGTTCCAGGCCGTGGGGTTGCACGTAGGGCTCCGCCACCCGCAGAAACTCGTCGATATCGGCGGGGGGCTCGTCGGCAAGGCAGATGAACACGTAGCCGCCCATCACCCGCACGTGCACCGGCCGCAGCCGGTAGCCCCTGGCATCGAAGCCCTGCTGCATGTGGCCGGCGTAGATCAGCGTGCCGTCCAGGTTGTAGGTCCACTGGTGGTAGGGACAGACCAGCTTGGGCGAGCGGCCCCGCTCGGCCGTGCACACCTTGGAGCCCCGGTGGCGGCAGGTATTGAAGAAGGCGCGGATCTCGCCATCGTCGCCACGGACCAGGACGATGGGATTGCGGCCCACCTGCAGGGTGACGAAATCCCCCGGCCGGCGCAGCTCGCAGGTGTGGGCGGCGAACAGCCACTCCTGCTCGAAGATCAGCTGCTCGTCCAGCTCATGGAAGGCGCGGTCCACATAGAACGGCTGGGCCAGGCTGTGGGCCGGCTGGCGGCGGGCCAGCTCATGGATCATCTGCTCGGTGGCCGACATGGCCTTCCTCCCCGCGAGCTGGCGCGCCCCAGACGGCTGTGCGCCGTGCCCGGGGCGCACAATCAAAGAACGGGCCGCAAGCCGGCCCGCCGGTGGGCCCGCCGGCGCGGCATCAGGGCGCGGACACCACTGGCAGGCAGTATCGGGCCGGCCGGACAGCCGCGTTTTCGGGGCCTCGACATCGCCTTGCGCGATTGCGACCCGGGGGGCGGCCAAGACCGCCGCGCTGGGGCGGCAACAGCAGCAGTGGCATGATCGGGGCGTCAGCAACGAACGACAGGAGTCTTGCATGAGCCAGCCATCCCAGGTCCGCCGGGCCTCACCGGAAACCCGGGACGAAGCCGAACGCATTGCCCGGGCCCACCAGCGCCCCGGCCAGACCAAGGAGCAGACCCGGCTCATCGCTCAGGGCATTCAGAAGGGCATCGACGAGTACAAGAAGCAGCACAAGGCCAAGTCCCGGGAACTGGATCGGGAGCTGAAAAAGGCCAGGGCACAGCGCCGGCAGGCCCCGGAGCCGGAGACCCGGGTGGAGCGGGTGCTGGAGCGCCGGTCCAACCCCCTGCCCTGGGTGCTGCTGGCGCTGACCTGGGCGGGCATCCTGGCCTACCTGGTGATCAGGTGATCGGTTGACCGGTTAATCCGAGCGACCCGCCTCTTGCTCCCCTCGCCCCTCGCGGGAGATGGGCCGGGGGGGGAGAGGGGGACAGAGCCTGTCTACCGGCCACTGGAAGATGCCGGATGCGCTTCGCTTATCCGGCCTACGCCCTTCGCTCAGGCTTCGCGGTCCGAGCGCACCCGCCTGCGGACTCCCATGCCGAGTGGCAAGTGACTGGATTGAATATGGATATGCTGCATCGAACCTTCCCGCTCCGCGCCACTGGCTTATCATGATTCCAGTCAGCGGGAGACGGCTGCTGACCTCTGGCAAGGCCGCAATGGAGCAACGTCATGGCACTGCAAATCGGTTCCACCGTACCCGACTTCACCGCAGAATCCACCCAGGGCACGATCCGCTTCCACGACTGGATCGGCGACGGTTGGGCGATCCTGTTCTCCCATCCCAAGGACTTCACGCCGGTGTGCACCACTGAACTGGGCTACATGGCGGGCCTGGAGCCGGAATTCCGCAAGCGCAACGCCAAGATCATCGGCCTGAGCGTCGATGGAGTCAGCGACCACGAGCGCTGGCTGGCGGACATCGAGGAGACCCAGGGCCACAAGGTGAACTACCCGCTGATCGCCGACCCGGATCTTTCCGTGGCCAAGGCGTTCGGCATGCTGCCGGCGGACGCCGGGAACTCGGCCCAGGGCCGCACGCCGGCGGACAACGCCACGGTGCGCTCGGTATTCGTCATCGGCCCGGACAAGAAGATCAAGGCGATGATCAGCTACCCCATGAGCACCGGGCGCAATTTCGATGAAGTGCTGCGGCTGCTGGACTCCTGCCAGCTCACCGCCCAGGAGCAGGTAGCCACCCCAGTGAACTGGCAGCGGGGCGACGATGTGATCATCGTGCCCGCGGTGAGCGACGAGCAGGCGAAGCAGAAGTACCCCCAGGGCTGGAAGGCACCCAAGCCCTATATCCGCCTGGTGCCCGACCCCAGCGCGAAGTGACCGCCCGGCCTATGCGGGTCTCCCTCGGCGCCGGGGCGACGGCGTAGGCCGGATAAGCGCAGCGCATCCGGCATCCTCGCCGGGCGGTCGACAGGGTCGATCCCCCTCTCCCCCCGCCCCTCTCCCGCAAGGGGAGAGGGGAGTGAGAGGCGGGCCGCGGCGGGTTGCGCGGATTAACCAGCCACCTGATCACCGCGGGCCTGGCTGGTGCACGCCTTCCAGCAATCCCCATGCATCCGTGTTCATCTGCGGCTTGTTTTTGATTTAGGCGGCCGGGCCATGTCCACCCCTGGGCGGAGATGTCGGTTGCCAGCAGCAACCGGTTTCTTTCTAATTTGGCGTGCATTTCGTGTGCATTTCGCGACAAAAACCGGCCTGTGCTCAGCGTGTGGGGTGAGCCTCGCCATCATGTCCCGGCTGCAGGTTGGGCGATCACCTCAAGCCTTTGCAGCCGCGGCCGATAGCTTGGCCAAGGGCAGGCGCACCGGGGTCTCCCGGACGCCCCGCGACGCGGCGACGAGAGGCGGAAGACAGCATGCCGGGCCAGGGAACAACAGCGCACCATCAACGGACCCGTCCCCTGGACAGTCCCCGCTTTCACCATAACTGCCGCAGCTGCGACTTCCTGGGGCGGTACCTGGACTTCGACCTGTACGCCCATGACCTGGACGATACCCACACCGTGCTGGCCCGTTACGGCAACGATGCCCGCGCGGTGCTGATCGGCATCGGCGGCGGGCGCATCGCCTGCGAGCCGATCCGCCAGGCGCTGCTGAGGGCCCGCAGCCGCGGCATGCTCGGCCGCCTCGCCCACCTGGCCCAGACGGCTCTGGACCAGCGCCCCCTCACCTACCTGGTGATCACCGACCGGGGCCAGGTGGTGGCCGTCTGTCCCACGGAGGAGCGCGCAGTGGCCCGGCGCTCGGCCTATCACCAGTCCCATCCGGTGGGCAGCGCCCGGGTCGAGCCGTGGCGCCTGGACAGCATCGACATACCCATCCAACCCGGCGCTCGGCCGCGCTGATCCGGCCGGTTCCGCGGCGATATGAAGACAGGGACGCAATTTCCGTGATAGAAACACGGTTTCACATTGCGTGACACGAAAGACCAGTGAACCTGTCACACTTGATCTGACGGTGTGCGCAAGACGCTGAGGGCGCAGGCGCTCCCGCCAGGAGGCAATGGGGAGGCTACCGGAGGCAGCCGGCGACACTGAGAGGGATTGGCCGGAGGGGGGTACAGCATGGACCGGTCCGACCGGATCGACTCGCTGTTCACCAAAGAGCAGCGGGAGGCGGCCGAAGCGCGCCTGCAGCGCCTCGACCAGCCACTCACCATGGACCAGCGGGGCACGGCCCGGCTCACCAGCGGCCGGCTGTGGCTGACCGAACAGGGTCTCCAGCTGCAGGAAGTCGAGGTCGCCGAAACCGGGCGCTGGCGCACCCGTATCACCGTCATCAGCCGGGAACCCTTGAAGGGCGGCGCCGAGGCGACGCTGGCAATCGATCGGGACGGCACCGCCGGCGAACGGCTCATCGGCCGTCTTGAAGGCTCCCGCCCGGGCACCCGCGCCGGCGACCCGGACCGCCCGCCGCCCTATTACACGGTATTCCGGCCCAGCGGCGACGAGGAGGCATTCCAGTTTCGGTGAAGCGCAGCGGGGGGCACGCCGGCTGGCAGCGCCGCCGCCCGGATCAACCCCACTACCGTGGTGCCAGGCGCACCAGCTTGCCGTGGCTGGAGTCGGTAAGCAGGTAGAGCAGCCCGTCCGGCCCCTGGCGCACGTCCCTGATCCGCCAGCCGGCATCCTCCAGCAGCCGGGTCTCCCCCACCACCCTGTCGCCTTCCAGTTCCAGCCGCACCAGCATGCGGAACTTCAACGCCCCCACGAACAGGTCACCCCGCCACCGGGGGAACGCGTCACCGGTATAGAAGGCCATCCCGGAGGGAGCGATGGAAGGGGTCCACTGGTGGACCGGCTGCCGCAGGCCGGGCTTGGCGTCGGGGCCGATCTCCGGGCCGTAATACTCCCGTCCGTAGGTGATAACCGGCCAGCCGTAATTGTCCCCGGGCCGCGGGATGTTCACCTCGTCGCCGCCCCGGGGGCCATGTTCGTGGATCCACAGCCGTCCGCTGTCGGGGTGCAGGGCCGCCCCCTGGGGATTGCGGT
This sequence comes from uncultured Ectothiorhodospiraceae bacterium, assembly GCA_964487155.1. Lineage (GTDB taxonomy): Bacteria > Pseudomonadota > Gammaproteobacteria > Nitrococcales > Nitrococcaceae > CAZAQB01. Next base: position 37,211 of record CAZAQB010000007.1, on the reverse strand, counting down.
GGCCATAGCTCCAGATGGCTTCCCGGGCATCGCGCCGGCCGACAAACGGATTATCCGACGGGACGCCCCCATCGGGCTGCAACCGCAGCACCGAGCCGTTGTGGTCGGTGAGATCCTGGGCCCGGCTGCGCTGCCCCCGATCGCCCACCGTCATGAACAGGTGGCCCTCACCATCGAACACCAGCCGGGAACCGAAGTGCTTGGTGCTGTCCGCCAACGGAGTCGCCACGAACAGCACCTGGAAATCCGTAAAGCGGTCACCGTCCAGGCGGCCGCGGCCCAGGTGGGTGGCATTCCCCCCCTCGCCGGCACCTGACCAGGTCAGGTAGACCAAGCGGTTATCGGCGAAGTCGGGGTGCAGAGCGACGTCCAGCAGGCCACCCTGGTTGCGGGCGTCCACCGGCGGCACGCCCTCCACCCGCTGGCGCGTCCACCCGTCCGGATTCACCAGGTAAAGGGTTCCGGAGCGCTCGGTCACCAGCATTCGCCCATCGGGCAGAAACGCGAGGCCCCAGGGATGCGCCAGCCCCTCCATCAGCACTTCCACCCGGAACTCGTGCTGAGCCGGCACCTGAGGCGCCGTGGGGCCCTCGCTGCTGGCGGAACAGGCCACGGGCGCAAGCGCCGCCAGCACCAGCCCGGCCAGGGCCGGGCGCCGCCCAGGTAAGCGGGTTGCCATGGATTCCCCCTGTAAACTCAGCTCGCTGCGGGTGGTTTACCTGGCTCGAAGCGCAGAGCCAGGCCGTTATTGCAGTAGCGCAGGCCGGTGGGCGGCGGGCCGTCCTCGAACACGTGACCCTGGTGCCCGCCACAGCGGGCGCAGTGGTACTCGGTCCTGGGATAGAGCAGCTTCCAGTCCCGCTTGGTCTCCACATGGCCCTCGATGGCCTGGTAGAAGCTCGGCCAGCCGGTGCCGCTATCGTACTTGGTCTCGGACGAGAACAGGGCCAGTCCGCACCCGGCGCAGACATAGGTACCGTCGCGCTTCTCGTCCAGCAGCGCACTGCTGCCGGGGGGTTCGGTCCCCTCCTTGCGCAGGATCTTGAACTGCTCGGGCGAGAGCTGCTCGCGCCAGGCCGATTCGGTCTTGTTCACTGAACGGATCTCCCCGTGGTGGGCCCTTGCCCCGCCGGCCGTCAGGGGCAGAACCAGAGCTGCTCCGAAACCAGCCAGCAGGTGACGTCGCCGCATGATCCTACCCCTCAGTTGCTCGGGAACTATGTGCTGAGGGACTTCGAGCAGCGCCCGGAGGTTCCCCTGGCAGCCTGTCACATAATCCCGCTGGACAAACGGCCCTCCGGCGCTCTGTCCAGGCGGACGGGCATGCTTAGGTCACGTTGCGCGCAGCGCTACGTGACGCTCTCCGCGCGGGTCAGCGGCTTACGCCTGCCTGCCGGGGGTCGGCGCTGCCGCCGGAGGGCTGGGCGAAATAGCTCTGCAGGTAGGTCAGCCCCCGCTCCAGGGACTCGAACGCCGCCAGGGGGCGCGGAATGCCGTACAGGCGGGACACGACGTGGCAGGTCCGTCCATGGCGGTCACCACCCGGCTCCGGGCAGAACCAGAACTCGAGTTCCTCCTCCGGGTCGTCAGGGTGGCCGGGGACCGTGTAGATCTGGAAGGGAACATCGTCCTCGTCGTGCTCCTGGGGCACCAGGACATCCGCCAGTTCGTTGAGGCCCTGGGCCAGGCGGCGGCGCTCGCCGGCCGCACCGGGGCCATCCGACGGCTGCTCCAGCACCAGCAACAGGCGCACCTGCCCGAACTCGGGGTCGTACCAGCCGGCGCTGGCCAGGCCCGCGTCGGCGAGGCGCTGATCCCGCGCCTGGCGCAAGGCCAGCGGCGGCTCCGGCGCCAGCATCCGGTGCCACTCGCTGCGGCTGGCCGCGGCATGCTGCTCGCGGGCCTGGTCGAGGGCGGCGATGGCCCCGCTCACCCCCTCGGCTAGAGTGCCCAGGCGCTGCGCGGTACCCACCAGCCGGGTCTCCAGGGCCCGCAGGGCTTTGGCCTGCCGCGCCATGGCCTCCGGGGAGTCTCCCTCAGCGGGGCCCTGCACCGGCCCGCCGGGGAGTTCCAGGGCATCCAGCCGGCGGGCCAGTGCTTCGAGCTCGCTCCACGTGATCATGCCCCTCGTACCCTCTTCTGGCTATGCTCCCCTTGTACGCGATCCGCCCCCCGGAAAACCGTGCGGACTCCAAATTTTCAGGCCCCGGCATCGGCCGTGCCGCGGGTGCCAACCGATCCGGGAGTCAGTATCCTGGAAACACTCGAGCGCACCCGGAAAATGCATCCCGCCAATGACCGAGACTCCGCCCCGCAAGCCCCGGCAGGAACCTGCACGCGATGAGCAGGTGTCCACCTGGACCATCGTCAAGAGCACCCTGGCGGCCGCCATCGGCGTGCAGTCCGAGCAGGCGCGGCGCCGCGACTTCACCCATGGCCGCGCGGCGCCGTTCATCATCGCCGGCCTGATCGGCACGGCGCTGTTCGTGCTGGTGCTGGTGGGGGTGGTGCAGCTGGTACTGGCCCTGACGGGCTGATCCGACCCGCCGGGCCGCGGCGCTCAGGGCTCGCGCACCCGCGAGAGCAGCACCGCGCCAGCCGCGAACAGCACGATCAGCGCCAGCATCGAGTAGCGCACATCGCCGAACCAGGCACCCGCAAGGCCGAACAGGGGCGGCCCGATTAGGGCGGCGAACTTGCCCAGCAGATTGTAGAAGCCGAAGAACTGGCCAGCCTTGTGCTCGGGAATCAGCCGTGCGTAGTAGGAGCGGCTGAGCGCCTGCACGCCCCCCTGCACCAGGCCGATGAGCACGGCGATGCCGTAGAACTCCCAGGGCTCGCGGACGAAGAAACCCCATACGCAGACCCCGACGTAGACCGCCAGACCGGCGTAGATGCCCCGCTTCGGCCCGATGCGCTCTCCCAGGTAGCCATAGGCCACGGCGGCCGGGAAGCCGACGAACTGGACCAGCAGCAGCGCCAGGATGAGGTCGTCCCGTCCGAAGCCCAGCGCCCGGCCGTAGGCCACCGCCATGCGCACCACGGTGTCCACGGCGTCGATGTACAGCCAGTAGGCCAGCAGGAACAGCGCCACCATGCGGAAGTGGCGCAGGTGGCGCAGCGTGTCCAGCACCTGGGCCGCCCCGGCCACCAGGGCGCGCCGGCCGTCAGGGGGGCTGCGCTGGGGTTCATTCACCCAAGCGAGCAAGGGCAGGGCGAACACCGCCCACCAGGCGGCGGTGGCGACAAAGGCGCCGAGGGCCGCCTCGGTGCTGTCTTCAAAGCCCAGGGCCTGGGGATTGAGGGCGGCCAGCACGCAGCCGAGGTAGAGCAGCCCGCCGCCCAGGTAGCCCAGGCCGAAGCCCAGCCCGGAGACCGCGTGCCAGCGGCTCGCCGGCGCCACCGACATCAGCAGGGCGTCGTAGAACACGTTGGCGCCCATGAAACCCACGGTGGCGAATGCGTACAGCGCTGCCGCCGCCAGCCACTGGCCCTGGGGCACGCTGCCGAGCGCCGCCGTGGCCAGGATGCCGCAGGCGGCGAACAGCGCCAGCAGCCGCTTCTTCCAGCCCATGCGGTCCGCCACCGCACCGAGTACCGGAGCCAGCAGCACGATGACCAGGCTGCCGGCGGCATTGGCCCAGCCCAGGCGCAGGTTGGCCTCGGTGGGCGGCAGGCCGGCGCTCCAGTAATCCTGGAACAGCAGGGGAAAGAAGCCCGCCAGCACCACGGTGGCGAAGGCGGAGTTGGCCCAGTCGTAGAGGGCCCAGGCCCAGATGGGGCGCTGGGGGAACGCGCCACCGGGAGGCGCGGGGCTTGGCATGGGCGGCATGGATCTCCCTCGCCTTGCGGCCGGGCCAGGCGAAGACGCCGTGGGAGAGGCGCCCTCGCCGCGATCTCCCCGCCCCGGACTGTTCAGAGCCCCGAGCAGCCTGTCGGTTGCCCGGGGCGGCCACCTTGGTCAGCCGAGACGGTGGGCTTCGCTGCGCTCTGCCCACCCTACGCGGGCTACGCCGGCCGGTGACCGGTTGACCGCTCAATCCGCGCGGCAGGCTGCGGCCCGCCTCTTAACTCCCCTCTCCCCTCGCGCGAGGGGCTGGGGGAGAGGGGGAAAACAAACCCACCGCAATCCGCCCCGCCGACCGGCCCGGAGCCCCGGCAGGGCTGCTGTGGGAGGGGCGCCCTCGCCGCGATCTCCCCACCGCGACCCGCTCAGACCCCGTAGTACTCTCGGTACCAGTCGACAAAGCGGCGCACCCCCTCCTCCACCGGCGTTGCAGGCTGATAGCCGACGGCGGCCACCAGTTCCGAGGCGTCGGCGTAGGTATCCGGCACGTCGCCGGGCTGCAGGGGCAGCAGCTCGCGCTCGGCCTTGCGGCCCAGGCAGTCCTCTATCACTTCGATGTAGCGGGTGAGCTCCACCGGCTGGTTGTTGCCAATGTTGTAGAGGCGAAACGGCGCCGAGCTGGTGGCGGGGTCCGGGGCGTCGCCGTCCCACTGGCGGTTGGGCTCGGCGGGCCGGTCGCAGGCCCGCACCACCCCCTCCACGATGTCTTCGACGAACGTGAAATCCCGCTTGTGGCGGCCGTAGTTGAACACCTGGATGGGCTCGCCGGCGAGGATGGCGCGGGTGAACTTGAACAGCGCCATGTCCGGACGGCCCCAGGGGCCGTAGACGGTGAAGAAGCGCAGCCCCGTGGTGGGCAGGCCGAACAGGTGGGAGTAGCTGTGGGCCATCAGCTCGTTGGCCCGCTTGGTGGCGCCGTAGAGGGCCAGGGGATGGTCCGCCAGGTCGTGCTCCGAGAACGGCATGCGGGTGTTGGCGCCGTACACCGAGCTGGTGGAGGCGTAGACGAGATGCTCCACCTCGTAATGCCGGCAACCTTCCAGCACGTTCAGAAAACCCACCAGGTTGCTGTCCACGTAGGCGTGGGGATCCTCGATGGAGTAGCGCACCCCGGCCTGGGCGGCCAGGTGGATCACGCGGTCGAAGCGCGCGTCGCGGAAGGTCGCGGCCATGCCGTCGCGGTCGGCCAGATCCAGGCGCACAAAGCGGAAGTTGTCCCGGGCCTCCAGCCGCTCCAGCCGGGCGAACTTGAGATTGACGTCGTAGTAGTCGTTGAGATTGTCCAGGCCCACCACCTCGTCACCCCGCTCCAGCAGGTGGGAGGCCGTGTGGTAACCGATGAACCCGGCGGCGCCGGTGACGAGAATCTTCATAATCAACCTTTGCTTTGGCTAGCCGCAGATGAACGCAGATCAACGCGGATCTTCAGACAGTCGGTGGACAATGCGCTTCCACTGCAAGCGGGGCCGTTGAAAATTCAGCAACAGGCAGACGGAACGTCCCGTAGCCGCGAGGTGATTCAGGCATTGGGCGACGTGCTCCGCAGTCAGACCCTGCGCACACTTCAGCTCCACCAGAACTGAATGGTCAACGACCATATCAGCGACGAAGTGGCCGACCACTTGGTCTTTGTAACGGACCTGCATGCAGGTTTGCGTGACCACACGATGGCCGCGCTCGGTCAATTCAATCGCCAAGGCGCGTTCGTAGACCTTCTCGAGAAATCCACATCCCAGATTGTTCGATACCTCCATAGCCGCCCCGATCACCGACTTCGTGATCGCGTTGACCGGCGAACATCCGTGTCCATCTGCGTCCATCTGCGGCTCCTCTTAAAGGCGTCCGTCCACAGCGTCGCGAGGGAAGAGATACTTGATGTCGTAGACTACGCCGCCGGGCCGGGTGAGGGCGCGCACGCCATCGATGCCGAGTTCCTGGAACTGGCGGTGGGCGACGGCGAGGATGACGGCGTCGTAGCTGCCCGGGGACGGCTCGGCGATGGGCCGCACCGCGTATTCGTGCTCCGCCTCCTGCGGGTCGACGTTGGGATCGTAGACGTCCACCGTCGCATGGTACTCGCGCAACTCGTGGATGATGTCCACCACGCGGGTGTTGCGCAGGTCCGGGCAGTTCTCCTTGAAGGCCAGGCCCATCACCAGCACCCGGGCGTCAACCACCGCGATGCGCTTGCGGGTCATGAGCTTGGTGACCTGCCCGGCGACGTACTCGCCCATGCCGTCGTTGGTGCGCCGCCCGGCGAGGATCATCTCCGGGTGAAAACCCACCGCCTGGGCCTTGTGGGTGAGGTAGTAGGGGTCGACGCCGATGCAGTGGCCGCCCACCAGGCCGGGGCGGAAGGGCAGGAAGTTCCACTTGGTGCCGGCGGCCTTGAGCACCTCCTCGGTGTCGATGCCCATGCGCTGGAACAGCATGGCCAGCTCGTTGATCAGCGCGATGTTGACGTCCCGCTGGGTGTTCTCGATGACCTTGGCCGCCTCGGCCACGCGGATGCTGCTGGCCTGGTGGGTGCCGGCGGTGATGACCCGCCGGTACAGCGCATCCACGAACTCCGCCACTTCGGGAGTGGAGCCGGAGGTCACTTTCATGATGCTGGAGACCCGGTGCTGCTTGTCGCCCGGGTTGATGCGCTCCGGGCTGTAACCGGCGAAGAAGTCGCGGTTACAGGTCAGCCCGGAGACCCGCTCCACCACCGGCAGGCAGTCGTCTTCGGTGGCGCCCGGGTAGACCGTGGACTCGTAGATGACCACGTCCCCGGGGGAGATCACCCGGCCCACCGCCTCGCTGGCACTGATCAGCGGGCGCAGGTCGGGGGTGCGGAAGGCGTCGATGGGGGTGGGCACGGTAACGATGTAAACGTTGCAGCCGCGCAGCTCGTCCAGCCGGTCCGTGTAGCTCAGCTGAGAGGCGGCGGCGAGCTCGTCGGCATCCACTTCCCGGGTGCTGTCGCGCCCCTCGCGAAGTTCCGCGATCCGCTCCGGCTTGATGTCATAACCCACCACCGGCAGCTGGCGGCCGAACTCCACGGCCAGGGGCAGGCCCACGTAGCCCAGGCCGATGACGCCGATGCGCGCGTCGCTGACGTTCAGACTGCCCATGATTCCCTCCGCTGCTGGCTGACCACCCCCGACCCGCCCTCGGGCGAGCACGCGGGGATGATACCGGTTTGGGGAACGCGCCGCCGCATTCGCTGCGGGTCAGGTAAAAGCTGGAGCGGCAGTTGGCCATCCGGACCGGCGCCCACCAAAGCCCCTTGTAGGGCACGTTGCGGAGAAACGTGCCATCGGGCGGCGAGGTGGACGCTCCGGATTGGGCTTGGCAGGGGCGGGATGACGGCGTTGGCATTTGCTACGCTGGCGCCCACGTTTCTTCGCAACGTGGGGCTACGGCGGGCGGCGTCTCCAGCAGTGCCGAAGCACGGCGCCACGCTGCCGGCCCGTCGAACCCCGCTCAGGGCGCCTGGCGATGCTCTCGGGCGCGCCGGGCGAACTCCCTGAAGAACGCCGCGAACACCCCCAGCATCAGGCCCAGCACCCCGCCCAGGGCCCCGGCCACGGCCAGACCGGGCCCGTTGCTATCGGCGGATCGGGCCGCAACGTATACGGTCCGGGTCTCACGGACATCCTCCAGGTCGGCCTCCATGGAGCGAACCTGCTGCTGCAGCCGGACCCGCTCCAGCTTGTAGTCTTCCCGCCCCTTGCCTACTTCCAGGGCCAGCTGCTGGACTTCGGCACGTTTGGCCTCCACAGCCCGCTCATGATCGGCCTGGTCCTTGGTCACCTGGGCCTCCAGCTCAGACAACTGCGCCTGCAGGTTGCTCTGGCGAATGCGGTTTGCGGCGATCTGCTGGTCCAGGTCTTCGCGCTGAGCCGCCAGGTCCAGGCGCAGTTCCCGCTCCAGATCCCACAGCCGGTTCTCGGTAGCCACCACCTCGGAGCCCACCATCAGCACCGCCATGGCATTGGATCCCTGGGCGGCCTCCGGCACGGCATCGGCCCGGGCCTGGCGCAAGGCGTCCAGCTGTTTCCGGGTGGCTGCCACCTGTTCCTTGAGCAGCTCGCCGCGCTGCGTGAGCCGCTCGCGGCGGGCCTGAAGGGTCTCCAGCTGGTTTTTCGCCGCCGTGATGGAGCCCTTCAGCTCACCGATGGCCGCCTGCCGATCAAGCTGCTGCACCCGGAACTGATCGTCCAGGGCCGCCAGTTGCCGGCGCGCCTGCGCGTGACGGCGCTCCAGGTTGCCGATGCGCACTTCGCGCACGCTCTCCGAGTCCAGATGCTCCAGTTCCGAGCGCTTCGCCTCCAGCCGGGCCTGCTGCTCGGCCAGCACTGTGGCGGTCACCCGGTGATGGTCGTCCAGCAGCAGCGAGGCCACCCGCCGATGGATGGCCTCCAGCACGGACGCCTCTTCGGGAACGGCCTCCGAGGACAGCACGAACACCGCGCTGTCGTCCTTGGTGGTGACACTGATACGCGGGACACCGCCGTCGGCCTGCCCGGCCAGCTCGCTGCGCACCAGGGGCACGTAGGCTTCCAGCAGCTTGTGCTCGACGATGGCGGGAGGCTCCACGAAACGGCGCTCCTCGCCGTCCCGGGTTGCCTTGACGAAGGAGCCGATCTCGATGGCGGTCTTGAATTTGTAGGTCGCCGGCATCAGGGCCACCGCGCCTACCGCGGCCGCGAACACGGCGGCGGTTACGGCGGCCACGACCCAGCGCCGGCGCACGAGAACGTTCCACAGATCGAACAGGCTGATCTCATCGCGGTCGGCGCCGGGAAAGCGGGCGTCCGCCCAGTCGCCCTCCGGCAGTTCCTGCAGCTTGCGGTCTGGCTGCCCCATTGCGCTCCCCCATACGTCCTTGCGCTGTTGCGCTGCGTGCTGGATTTTCTTCGCGGGCGGAAGCTTAACGGCTGCGACGGGATGGAACCGTGACCGTCGTCAGAAACCGGATTCGGTAATCACGGCGGAGGGCGACGGGATGCACCGAGCGTTCAACCGCGACCGGCCGCCACGGAGGCGCGCCGCACGAACTCGGCGCCGAAGGCGGCAAACACAGCCAGCATCGCCCCGAGCACGGCGCCCAGGGCGAGGATCACGGCGAGGCCAGGGCCGGCGGGGCGCAGGGACCGGCTGGGTGGGTCAAGCAGGCCGACCGGCCGCAGGGCCGACAACTGGGAGCGGGAGGTCTGGAGCTCCCGCAGTGCCTGAGCAGCGGCTCGCTCGGCCTGGTAGCGCTCCGCCTGGGCCTGGCGGAAGCGCTCGGGCAGAACCAGATCGCGCAGTTCCAGGGCACGGTTCAGGGCCTGCTGCAGGGCCGGGGCTTGCGGAGCAGCCTCCAGGCGCTCCCGCAGATCGGCGATCTGCCCCTGAAGAGCCGCCTGCCGGGCCTCGATGGCCCGCAGCCGGTTGCCGGCCTCCGATGCCCGCGCCAGATCGATCTCCCGGGCCTGCTCCAGTTCCTGGATGCGCTCGCGCAGCCCGGTCCTGGCGGCCTCGAAGGGTTCCCGGTAGGCCCCGGCAAGACGCTCGACCACAGCCTGCAGCAGGCCCAGGTAAAGCTCGCCGCGCTCGGCCGGACCCTCGGCGCGGAGCACCACCAGATCACCGCTGTCCGGCAGCGAGGCGGTGATCTCCAGGTTGCCGCGCAGTTCTTCCGGCACCCGCTCCGAGCGCAGCACCGCCGGGATGTGGGCCTCCTCCGCCTCCGCCCGCAGCGCCTGCACGGACTGCACGGGAACGAAGCCGCCGTCGCCGGGCACCCGGCCGGCGGACACCGCCCCGGAGTACTGGAAGGCCTCCGGCCGGGCCAGTCCGAACAGCAGTGCCAGTCCGACGCAGGCGGTAAACACCGCCGCCAGCAGCCGGCGGCGCCGCACCAGTACCTCCCAGAGGTCGAACAGACTGATCTCGTCATCCGCCGGGGCGGGCCAGTCGTCCTGGCGGGTGGCCGGCAGCTGGCGGGGGTCGGGTTGGTTCATTACCGCGTGGCCAGCACCGACTGTGCGGCTCCTGCGGCCGGTCTGGACCGCACGGAGCCGATCCGGCTAGAACGGAATGTCGTCATCGAAGTCCTCGGGCTCGCTGCGCGGCGGAGATTCGGCCTCGCCGCCGCGGCTGCGCCCGCTGGAACTGCTGCCGGCACTGCCGCCGTAACTGGCGGCGGGCGCATCTCCACCACCCCGGCCGTCCAGCATCTGCATGTCGTTGGCCACCACCTCGGTGGAGAAGCGGTCCTGGCCGTCCTGCCCCTGCCACTTGCGGGTCTGCAGCCGGCCTTCGATGTAGACCTTGCTGCCCTTGCGCAGGTACTCGCCGGCGATCTCGGCGAGCTTGCCGAAGAACACCACCCGGTGCCATTCGGTGCGCTCCTGCTGCTCGCCGGTCTGCTTGTCGCGCCACTGCTCGGAGGTCGCCATGCGGATGTTGGTCACCGCCGCGCCGCCGGGGCTGTAGCGCACTTCGGGGTCGGCCCCCAGGTTGCCGATGAGTATCACCTTGTTGATGCCGCGGGCCATGGCGGGTCTCCTTGAGTTGAGCCTCGGTGGGCCGGCTTCCCGCCGGCCCGTGGGTCGCGGGATTGTAACAGCGGCACAGGGGGGTGGCGACTCAGGGAATGGCTATGCGGAGGGTTGGTCTGTCCCCCTCTCCCCCAGCCCCTCTCCCGCGAGGGGAGAGGGGAGGAAGCGGCGCCGCGGCCGCCGCGCGGATTAACTGATCAACCGATTAACCGATCACCCTCCCCCAGGCCCGCGTAGGTCGGCTGCTACGCCAGCCGACATGCCTCGGGCAGGGACGGGCCTGCCACCTCGGGGCCTTGCCGTCGTGGAGATGTCGGCTGCGGTAGCAGCCGACCTACGGTGGAATCTGCCATGCGTGGGGCTGTTCGTGGCGGTGGGGTGGCCCGCATTGGTTGGACAAGCGAAGCGCATCCGGCGTCTTCGCTTGGGCGGGGGAAGGGGTTTGCCCCCCTCCCCCCGCCCCTCTCCCGCGAGGGTAGAGGGGCGGGGGACCGGGCGCGCGGCTCTGCCGCGAGGGCCGCCCCAACTCCACGTTCAGACCTTGAAGGCCTGCACGAGCTTCTGCAGGCGGGCGCTCATCTCCGCCAGCTGCTCGCTGGCACCGTGAACCTGGTCGGCGGCGGCGGCGGATTCCTCCACCGCCTGGTGGCTGCGGGCCATGCGCTGGGTCACTTCCTGGGCGGCGGCGCTCTGCTGCTCCGAGGCACTGGCGATCTGCGCGTTCATGTCGTTGATGGCGGTGACCCGCTCGGTGATGGTCTGCAGCGCCGCCCCGGCGTTGCCGGCCTGGTTCACCGCCCCGCCGCCGGTCTCCCGGCTGTGGTCCATGAGCTCCGCGGCCCGCTCGGCACCGTGCTGGAGGCGCTCGATGATCTTCTCGATCTCGGTGGTGGACTCCTGGACCCGTTCCGCCAGGCTGCGCACCTCGCCGGCCACCACCGCGAAGCCGCGGCCCTGCTCACCGGCCCGTGCCGCCTCGATGGCTGCGTTGAGAGCCAGCAGGTTGGTCTGCTCGGCCACGTTGCGGATCACGTCCAGCACCTTGCTCACGTCGTCGCTGTCGCTGCGCACCCCCAGTACGGCCTGGGCGCTCTCCTCCACCTGGTCCACCAGGCCGCGGATGGCGGTCACCGTCTGGTCCACCACGCCGGCGCCGTCGCGGGCGGCCCCGTCGGCGGCCCGGGCCGCATCCGAGGCCGAGCCGGCGTTGCGGGAAATTTCCTGGGTGCTGGCGGACATTTCCTCCATGGCGGAGGCGATCTGCTCGGCGTCCTCCTTCTGGGTACGCACCCCGGAGCGGGTCTGGCTGGTCACCGCGGAGAGCTCCTCGGCGGCGGCGGCCAGCTGCTGCGTTTCCCCGACCAGTTCGCGCACCAGGCGGTCGAGGTAGTCCAGCAGGCTGTTGACGGCAGTGCCCATGCGGCCTACCTCATCGCCACTGGTCACAGGCACGCGCACCGAGAGGTCGGCGCCACCGGCCTTCATGGCGTCCACCAGGCCGGTGACGGTGTCGGTGGCGGCGCGCACCGGACGCACCACCCGGGCCGTCACCAGCACGGCGACGCCCAGGCCCGCCACGCCCCCCACCAGGATCAGCCCCGTGATCGTCCACAGGGCGCTGTCGATATGCGCCTCGGTCTCGGCTGACAGCTCCCTGGCGTCGCGCTGCATTCCCTCCGCCAGGGCCGAGGCCTGCCGGATGACCCTCTGCTCGGCCGGCTCAATCAGGGTCTCTTCGACCTCAAACGCCTCCCGGCCCTGTTCCACCCATTGCCGGGCGGCCTGGGCAAAGCGGTCGGTCACCGCAGACAGCCGCTGCGCGTCCTGGGCGAGGGCACTGCCGCTGGCGGCCAGCGCCAGATCCGCCGCCGCCTGGCGCGCCGCATCCGCGTCGGCCAGGCCCTCCTCGGCGAACTCCGCCTCGCCGCCGGAACCCCAGAAGCGCACCAGCGCCTCCAGGGCATGGCCGTAGTAGGCGCTGACCTCGGCGACGCCCACGGCCAGCGTGCTCTGCTGCCCGCGGCGGGCCGTCTGCAGCATGTCCGCGGTGAGTCGCACGGCCTGGCCTTCCAGCTGGTAGGCCCTGGCGCGGCTCACGGACACCCGCTGCAACTCGGGCAGCAGACGCTCGCGCAGGGGCGGCAGCACCTGCTGGACGAAGGTATCGACCAATTCACCGGCCTGCTGCTCGTGGGCGGAGCCTGCGAACACTGCGCTCAGGCGCTGCAGCTGCTCCGAGGCGCTGGCGATGGTTTCCTCAACGCCCTGCAGGTCGGCGGGCTCGAGGCTGCGCAGGTACTGCTCCACGGCAATGCGCTCACGGGCCACCAGCGCCTGGGTCCGCTGGGCCTCTTCCAGGCCCGGCAGCGTGGTCTGGGCCATGCGATCGATGTCGGTATTCAGCCCATCCATGGCGCGGTAGCTCACCACCCCGACGACCGCCAGGACCAGGGTGATCATGGCAGGCCCGATCAGCGCTTTCGCCATCAGGCCCAGGGCAAAGCGCTTGTTGCGCCCGGTGGACTCACTGCTCGCCATCTCGAATCCCCTTCTTGGTTGTTGGACTTGCACCGGTATCTGGGGAGGTCATCGGCAGGCGAGCGGGCGACTTTAGGCCAAACCCTGATGATTCAGTTGCTTATAATAATTCTTTAATACTTCTTTCGGGACCATTGCCGCTTTCGGCGCGGTGAGTTGCAGCATGGATTGCCATTGCCCCCTCTCCCCCAGCCCCTCGTTGGGGAGAGGGGGCCGAGAACGGCACCGTGCGGGTGCGGCGGGCAGGGCGCCGGATGCAACGTCTTCGCTTTTGCGGTGGAAGGGGTCTGTCCCCCTCTCCCCCGACCCCTCTCCCGCGAGGGGAGAGGGGAGGAACAGGGGCCGCAGGCGCCACGCGGATTAGCCGCTCACCGATCACCTCGCGACCAGCGGCGTAGGCCGGATAAGCGAAGCGCATCCGGCGTCTTCGCACGGCCGGTGGAAATGGTCTGTCCCCCTCTCCCCCAGCCCCTCTCCCGCGCGGGGAGAGGGGAGGAACAGGGGCCGCAGGCGCCACGCGGATTAGCCGCTCACCGA
>CAZAQB010000007.1:0-23656 GCA_964487155.1 uncultured Ectothiorhodospiraceae bacterium | reverse complement strand
CGGCGTCTTCGCACGGCCGGTGGAAATGGTCTGTCCCCCTCTCCCCCAGCCCCTCGCGCGGGGAGAGGGGGGCAAGAGGCCGCGGCGCGGCCGGGCCGGGCTCAGCGCAAGTTGATGTAGCCCAGTTCCTCCAGCTTGAGGATCACCTGCTGGGCGGCCTCGTCGGGGGTGCAGTCGGTGGTGTCCAGGCGCAGCTCCGGGTCCTCCGGCGCCTCGTAGGGATCGTCGATGCCGGTGAACTGCTTGATCAGGCCAGCCCGGGCCTTGGCGTACAGGCCCTTGCGGTCGCGCTGCTCGCAGACCTCCAGCGGGGTGGCCACGTGCACCTCCATGAAGCCGCCGCCGGTCTCCTCCACCAGGTTGCGCACGAAGCGCCGGGTGGCGGCGTAGGGGGCGATGGGGGCGCAGATGGCCACACCGCCGTTCTTGGTGATCTCGCCGGCCACGAAACCGATGCGCTGGATGTTGAGATCCCGGTGCTCCTTGGAGAATCCCAGCTCGCTCGACAGGTGCTTGCGCACCAGGTCGCCGTCCAACAGGGTGACTCGCCGCCCGCCGATCTCCATCAGCTTGGCCATCAGGGCATTCGCCACGGTGGACTTGCCGGAGCCGGACAGGCCGGTGAAGAACACCGTGATGCCCTGGCGGGACTTGGGCGGGTAGGTCTTGCGCAGCTCGTCCACCACGTCCGGGTAGCCGAACCACTCCGGGATCTCCAGGCCCTCGCGCATGCGCCGGCGGAACTCGGTGCCGGAGATGTTCATCACGGTCTCGCCTTCCTGGACCTGGTCCACCGGCACGTACTCGGCGCGTTCCTTGACGTAGACCATCATCTGGAAGGGCACCACCTCGATGCCCAGTTCCTCCTTGTACTGCTCGACGAGCTCCTGGGCGTCGTAGGGGCCGTAGAAATCCTTGCCCTGGCTGTCCTGGCCCGGCCCGGCGTGGTCGCGGCCGATGATGAAGTGGGTGCAGCCGTGGTTCTTGCGGATGATGGCGTGCCACACGGCCTCCCGCGGGCCGCCCATGCGCATGGCGAGCGGCAGCAGGGACAGGGAGGTCGTCTGCTCGGGGTATTTCTTCAGCACGTGCTCGTAGCAGCGCACCCGCGAGTAGTGATCCACGTCACCGGGCTTGGTCATGCCCACCACCGGGTGGATGAGCAGGTTGGCCTGGGCCTGCTTGGCGGCCCGGAAGGTGATCTCCACGTGGGCCCGGTGCATGGGGTTACGGGTCTGGAAGGCCACCACCCGGCGCCAGCCGGCCTTGGCGAAGCGCTCGCGCAGCTCCCGGGGGCTGTGGCGCAGGTGGGTGAAGTCGTAGTGCACCGGCGGCGTCACGCCGCTGAGCCGGCCCCCGACATAGACCGGGTGAGAGCGGTGCAGCAGGTGGTCCACCGCCGGGTGGGTCGGGTCGTCGCTGCCGAACACCTGGAGCGCCTCGCGCTTGAGGTCCGGCTCCCAGATGTCGTGCACGTCGAGGATGGCGATCAGCACGCCCTCCGGATCCCGCAGCGCCACCTTGTGGCCCGCGTCCAGGGACTCGGCGAACTCCCGGGACACGTCCAGGGTGATGGGCATCGGCCAGAGGGTGCCGTCGGCCAGCCGCATCTCGTCCACCACGCGCTGGTAGTCGGCCTGGCCCAGGAAACCCTCCAGGGGCGAGAAGGCGCCGTTCAGCAGCAGTTCGATGTCGCACAGCTGGCGCTCGGTGAGGTCCCAGCTCGGGAAGGTTCCGGCCCCCTGCTTGGCCTGGGCGGCCTGCTCGGCGGGCAGGTAGAGCTCCTTGAGGGTGCCCCCATGGGGCTGAATCAGATCGGTCATGGTGTTTCGTATCCTCCAGCTGTAGCCGCCATGCCGCCCCGGCGGCATGGCAAAATCGCGTCGGCAGGGGCGCCGGGAGCGCCGGTTGTCAGCCTGTATCCGAGGCCGAGGCGGCGGCCGGGTCCTGGTGGGGCTGCGGCGCCCGCAGGCCGAGAGTCATCAGGAACCAGGCGCCGGCCACCGCGCCGCAGAAAAGGAACACACCGTGCGCGCCGTAGCTCCCATAGAGGGCGCCGCCCAGCACGCCCCCCAGGAACGCGCCCAGGAACTGGGAGGTGGAGTACACGCCCAGCGCCGCCCCCCGCAGGGCGGGGGAAGCGAAGCGCGAGATCAGCGACGGCAGGGACGCCTCCAGGATGTTGAAGGCCGCGAAATACAGCCACATGCCGACCAGCAGCACGGCGGCCGCGTCGCCAGCGCCCGCCAGCAGCAGGTGGGAGACGGCCAGGGCAGCCACCACGAACCCCAGCACCCGGTGCATGACCCGGCGCCGCTCCCCCACTGCGATCACCGGCACCATGGCCACCACCGACGCCAGCAGCACCGGCACGTACACCTGCCAGTGGTCGGCGCGGTCCACGCCCAGGGTCTGCTCCAGCACCTGGGGCAGGGCCACGAAGGTGGCCGTGATGCCCAGGTGAAGGGCGAAGATGCCAAAGTCCAGACGCAGCAGGTCGGGGTCCCGCAGCACCGGTGCCAGCCGCTGGGCCTGTCCGCGGCCCAGGCCCTCCGGCGGCGCCGGCACGACGGTGAACAGCAGCGCCACGGCTGCCAGGGCCAGCAGCGCCGTGGCCCAGAACACCCCGGACAACCCCACCCAGCCGGCCAGCAGCGGCCCCGCCATCAGGGCCACCAGAAACGCCGCGCCCACCGTGATGCCCACCATGGCCATGGCCTTGGTGCGCTGGCTCTCCCGGGTCAGGTCGGAGACCAGGGCGATAACCGCCGCCGACACCGCGCCGGCGCCCTGCAGGGCCCGGCCGGCGATGACCCCGTAGATGCTGTCCGAGACCGCTGCCAGGACGCTGCCCGCCGCGAACACCAGCAGACCGGCAACGATCACCGGGCGCCGCCCGACCCGGTCCGAGGCCATCCCCATGGGCACCTGCAGCACCGCCTGGGTGAGGCCGTAGACGCCGATGGCGAGGCCGATCAGGATGGGGGTTGCATGGGCGAGGTCTGTCCCATAAAGAGAGAACACCGGCAGGATCAGGAACAGGCCCAGCATGCGCAGGCCGACGATCAGCGCCAGCGCCGAAGTGCTGCGCCGCTCGGTCGGCGTCATGGGCCCGAGGGATCTGCTCTGACCTGCCACGAAACCTCTTGCCTTGAGGGTCGCGCCCGCCGTCGCGGGGCGCCTGCCGAAGATGGACCGCGCGGGATCCGGGCTGACGGGCGGCACGGCTGCCGGGCCCGCCGCCGGAGCTGCGCGGCGCGCGTATAGTATCAGGTTGGCCAGAGCCCGGAAATTTCATGGACAGCATTCGCATCCGCGGCGCCCGCACCCACAACCTGCGCGACGTCGACCTGGATCTGCCCCGGAACCGCTTCATCGTCATCACCGGGCTGTCCGGCTCCGGCAAGTCGTCGCTGGCCTTCGACACGCTCTACGCCGAGGGCCAGCGACGCTATGTGGAGTCGCTGTCGGCCTACGCCCGGCAGTTCCTGTCGATGATGGACAAGCCGGACGTCGACCACATCGAGGGCCTCTCGCCGGCGATTTCCATCGAGCAGAAGTCCACCTCCCACAACCCGCGCTCCACGGTGGGCACGGTCACCGAGATCCACGACTACCTGCGGCTGCTGTTCGCCCGCGCCGGCGTGCCCCGCTGCCCGGAGCATGGCGTGGACTTGAACGCCCAGGAAGTCAGCCAGATGGTGGACCAGATCCTGGGCCTGCCGGAGGGCAGCCGGGTAATGCTGCTGGCGCCCCTGGTCTCGGATCGCAAGGGCGAACACCAGCAGGCCCTGGCCCAGCTCAAGGGCCGGGGCTTTGTGCGGGCCCGGGTGGACGGCCAGGTGTGGGACCTGGACGAGGCCCCGGCGCTGGACCCCCGCCAGCGCCACGTCATCGAGGCGGTGGTGGATCGCTTCCGGGTGCGCCCCGATCTGGCCACCCGGCTGGCCGACTCCCTGGAGACCGCGCTCGCCCTGTCCGGCGGATCGGTCAGGGTGGCCTTCATGGACGACCTGGAGCGCCAGGAGCTGGTGTTCTCATCGCGCTTTGCCTGCCCCCACTGCGGCTACGCCCTGGCGGAGCTGGAACCGCGCCTGTTCTCCTTCAACAACCCGCGCGGCGCCTGCCCGGACTGCGACGGCCTGGGGGTGCGCCAGTTCTTCGACCCGGCCCGGGTGGTGGCCCACCCGGAACTGTCCCTGTCCGGCGGCGCCATCCGCGGCTGGGACCGGCGCAACCCGTTCTACAGCCGCCTGCTTCGGGATCTGGCCTGCCACTATGGCTTCGATCTGGAGGCGCCGTTCCAGTCCCTGCCCGAAGCGCTGCGGGAGATCATCCTGCAGGGCAGCGGCGACGAGCTGATTGTGTTCCACGAGCTGGACGGCCGCGGCAGCCAAAAGAGCCGCCAGCACCCCTTCGAGGGGGTGATCCCCGCCATGGAGCGGCGCTACCGGGAGACCGAGTCCAGCGCCGTGCGCGAGGAACTGGCCCGGTTCATCAGCCGGCAGCGCTGCCCGGCCTGCGACGGCACCCGGCTGAACCGGGCCGCCCGCAGCGTGCTGGTGGGGGAACTCAGCCTGCCGGAGATCGCCCGGCTGCCGGTGGGCAGCGCCCTGGGACGCCTGGAGCGCCTGACCCTGCCTGGCAGCCGCGGCGAGGTGGCCGAGCGCATCCTGCGCGAGGTCCGCGAGCGGCTGGAATTCCTGGTGAACGTGGGCCTGGACTACCTCAGCCTGGAGCGGGGCGCCGACACGCTGTCCGGCGGCGAGGCCCAGCGCATCCGCCTGGCGAGCCAGATCGGCGCCGGCCTGGTAGGCGTCATGTACGTGCTGGACGAGCCCTCCATCGGCCTGCACCAGCGGGACAACCGCCGTCTGCTCGATACCCTCACCCGGCTGCGGGATCTGGGCAACACGGTGATCGTGGTGGAGCACGACGAGGACGCCATCCGCGCCGCCGACCACCTGGTGGACATGGGCCCGGGTGCCGGCACCCACGGCGGCGAAGTGGTGGCCGAAGGCAGCCTCGCGGCAATCGAGGCCTGCCCGCGCTCGTTGACCGGCGATTATCTCAGCGGCCGGCGGGCCATCGCCGTACCGCCCCGGCGCCGCTCCCCGGACCCGGGCTACCAGGTGCGCATCCGCGGCGCCGCCGGCAACAACCTTAAGAACCTCGACGTGGACCTGCCCCTGGGCCTGCTGGTGGGGGTCACCGGCGTGTCCGGCTCCGGCAAGTCCACGCTGATCAACGACACCCTGCACCGCCACGCCGCCCAGCGCCTGAACGGCGCCGCCGAGGCCGGCGCGCCCTGCGCGGAAATCCAGGGACTGGAGGCCCTGGACAAGGTCGTGGATATCGACCAGAGCCCCATCGGCCGCACGCCCCGCTCCAACCCGGCCACCTACACCGGGCTGTTCGGCCCCATCCGAGAGCTGTTCGCCGGGACGCCGGAGGCGCGCTCGCGAGGCTACCCCCCGGGCCGGTTCAGCTTCAACGTCAAGGGCGGGCGCTGCGAGGCCTGCCAGGGCGAGGGGCTGATCCGGGTGGAGATGCACTTCCTGCCGGATCTCTACGTGCCCTGCGACGTGTGCCAGGGCCGGCGCTACAACCGGGAGACCCTGGAGATCCGCTACAAGGGCCTCACCATCGACCAGGTACTGGACCTCACCGTAGAGGAGGCCCGCGAGCTGTTCGCCCCGGTGCCGGTCATCGCCCGCAAGCTGGAGACTCTGGCGGAGGTGGGGCTCGGCTACATCCGCCTGGGCCAGAACGCCACCACCCTGTCCGGCGGCGAGGCCCAGCGGGTCAAGCTGGCCCGGGAACTCTCCCGCCGCGACACCGGCCGCACTCTGTACATCCTGGACGAGCCCACCACCGGGCTGCACTTCCACGACATAGCCCAGTTGCTGGCGGTGCTGGAGCGGCTGCGGGACCGGGGCAACAGCGTGGTGGTCATCGAGCACAACCTGGACGTCATCAAGACCTGCGACTGGCTCATCGACCTGGGCCCGGAGGGCGGCGACGGCGGCGGCACCCTGGTGGCGGAAGGCCCGCCGGAAGCAGTTGCGGAGGTGGCGGCCTCCCATACCGGGCGGTTCCTGCAGCCCCTGCTGGCAGGCCGCGAGGAGCGCCGGGCGTGAGGGGGCGGTTGAAGGGGTGGTCGGGTGATCGGTTGATCGGTTAATCCGCACGGCGGCCACGGGCCTCTTGCCCCCCTCTCCCCAAGGCGGGAGAGCGGCGGGGGGAGAGGGGGACCGACCACCTCCACCGGCCGCGCGAAGACGCCGGATGCGCTTCGCTTATCCGGCCTACGCCAACTGCTGGCAGGCCGCGAGGAGCGCCGGGCGTGAGGGGGGCGGTTGAAGGGGTGGTCGGGTGATCGGTTGATCGGTTAATCCGCACGGCGGCCACGGGCCTCTTGCCCCCCTCTCCCCAAGGCGGGAGAGCGGCGGGGGGAGAGGGGGACCGACCACCTCCACCGGCCGCGCGAAGACGCCGGATGCGCTTCGCTTATCCGGCCTACGCCAACCCCCCTCGCGGGAGAGGGGGCGAGCCGAGCCCGAGCGCCGGAATCGGGGGTGTCCCGGCGCCGGGGCAGCCGGTGAACTCCGCCCCCACGTTTCTTCGCAACGTGGGGCTACGGCTAGGGCGGCAGACGGGGCACAGCGTGACGCCACCGGGGCGCCTGCCAGGCCCCCTCTTCCACTCAGTCCCCAGTCCTCAGTCCTCAGTCCTTTTCAGCCCACCCTACGCGGCATCCCACCGCGGCGAAGGCGTCACGGCAGCAGGTGCGAGACCGCCTCGCGCTCATCTTCCAGCTCCTGCTGGGTGGCGGTCATGCGCTCGCGGCTGAAGTCGTCGATGTCCAGGCCCTGGACGATCTCGTAGCGCCCGCCGCTGCAGGTCACCGGGAAGGAATAGACGATGCCCTCGGAGATGCCGTAGCTGCCATCGGAGGGGATGGCCATGCTGACGTAGTCGTCCGCCGGTGTACCCAGGGCCCAGTCGCGCAGGTGGTCGATGGCGGCACTGGCGGCGCTGGCGGCACTGGACTGGCCCCGCGCCTTGATGATGGCCGCGCCGCGCTGCTGCACGGTGGGGATGAAATCGTTCACCAGCCAGTCCTGGTCGACCATGTCCTTGGCCGGCTTGCCGGCCACCAGGCAGTGGCTGATGTCCGGGTACTGGGTGGCGGAGTGGTTGCCCCAGATGATCATCCGGTTGATGTCGGTGTTGTGCCGGGAGACCTTGTTGGCCAGCTGGGCCATGGCCCGGTTGTGGTCCAGGCGGGTCATGGCGGTGAAGCAGCGGGGATCCAGATCGGGGGCGTTGCGCTGGGCGATCAGCGCATTGGTGTTGGCGGGGTTGCCCACCACGATGACCCGTACATCCCGGCTGGCGGCGTCGTTGAGGGCCTTGCCCTGGGCCGAGAAGATGGCGGCGTTGGCCTCCAGCAGGTCCTTGCGCTCCATGCCGGGCCCGCGGGGCTTGGCGCCCACCAGCAGCACGTACTCCGCGTCCTTGAAGGCTTCTTCGGCCTTGTCGGAGGCGGTGACGCCGGCCAGCAGCGGGAAGGCACAGTCCTCCAGTTCCATGATGACGCCGCGCAACGCCTCCAGCGCCGGGGTGATTTCCAGCAGCTGCAGGATCACCGGCTGGTCTTTGCCGAGCATATCGCCGGCGGCGATGCGGAACAGCAGGCTGTAGCCGATCTGGCCAGCGGCACCGGTCACCGCGACGCGTACGGGTGCTTTCATGGGATCTCTCCTGTGGATTCGCGAATGAGCCCAAGGCTCACGGCGTCCGCCTGTTGCCGGCGGACAAGGCCAAAGCGGCGGCGATTGTAGCAAATGCCTTCGGCGGCTGCCGCCCCGGTGGACGGAGAGGGTTTAGCCGCGAGCTGCACGAAAAATTCGGAGAAAGACAAAGCCGCGGATGAACGCGGATGCACGCAGATGGGTGGGATGGGTTCCGGTGAGGGCGTCAGTACTCCGGATGGACTCGGCTATCGCCTCCTGGCCGGGCTTCCCCCGCCCCCAGGAAATCCGCGTCCATCTGCGTTCATCTGCGGCCCCTTCTCTGGCTTTCAGCCTGCATGCATTTCGCGTGCATCGCGCGGCTAGAACAATTAAGCGCTGGAGCGGGGCGAGGCGGCTCAATCGGAGTCCGAGGACTTCCCGCTGCTGCCCTTGAGGCTGTCCCAGAAGGCCTTCTGCAGCCCTTCCCAGCCGGGGTAGCCGGCGCCGGCTAACTGGCGCATCAGGCTCAGGGCGTCATAGCCCTCCACCCCCTTTTTCATACGCTCCCGGATCATCTCCAGGGCTTCATCCTGGAGTGGCCCCAGGTCCGGCAGGCCGAAGCAGCGGCGCAGCTCGTCGGGGGTGGCATCGATGGAGATGTTGATCTTCATGGGGAGGGGTCTCGATAGGGAAACAAGTTCACCGTACCACGGCCACGGCTGTCCCCACTTGCAGGCCCAGCAACGCGGCGGCGCTGGCCTGATTGGCGGCCACTTCCACCAGCCCCTGGGAATTGGCATACCAGAATGGCGTCCCGACCGGGCGCTCGGCAAAGGTGCGGGCCCCGGGCAGACGGCGGCCGGCCACGTCCAGGCCGGCTCCAGGGTCCATGAGGTCCGCCTGGAGGCCGGTCATGGCGTTGCCGTAGCCGTCGAGATAGATGACTTCAGCACGTTCCGCCGGCCAGTCCTGTCCGATCCAGCGCTGCACCGGCTCGCTGCCGGCCGGAGGCTCGCCGCTGACAGCCAGCCCGGCGGCGACCGGTGCGAACAGGTCGCGGCCATGGAAGCTGGCGGAGGCGCCCGCCGGCAGCGGCAGGCGCCAGCCCCGCCGTGCCCCGCGCCGGGCGGCCAACACGGACAGCAAGCCGTTGTCGGGCCCCACCAGCCAGCCATCCGCTGCGGCAATTGCCAGCGCGGGGCGCTCGCTGCCCACCCCCGGATCCACCACCCCCACCAGGACGGCGTCCGCGGGCAGGTGGCCGGCAGCCGCCGCCAGCAGGTAGGCAGCGGGCTCGGGGCGGAAGGCCGGCGCGTCGTGCATCAGGTCGATCACGGGAACGGCGGGGGCCTGCTGCGCCAGGACAGCCTTCACCTGGCCCACGTAGGGGCCGGCGTAGCCAAAATCGGTGAACAGGACGATCACGGGGTCGCGCCGGGGCACTCCTGCAACTGTTCTGAAGAGAGTTTAGCCCCGAGATGCACGCCTAATGCACGCGCATGGAACCGGCAATAAGTGAGCCGCAGATGAACGCGGATGGACGCGGATTTCCTAGGAGGCCGGGGAGGCACGCAAGGCGGCGATAGCCCGCCCCATCCGGGGGCCTGGCGCCGTCACCCAAACCCGTCCTACCCATCTGCGTGCATCCGCGTTCATCTGCGGCCCTGTGCTTCTCCTCATTTCGCGTGCATCTCGCCGCCAACAAAAAAACCGGGCGCGGAGGCCCGGTTTTCGCCCGACATTGCCGCCCCGCCTACTCGGCGGCAGCTGCCGGCTGGGCGGTACTCTGACCGGCGGGGGCCGGTGCTTCCGCGCCCGGGGCTCCGCCCTCGGGCCGCTCCACCAGCTCGACGTAGGCCATGGGGGCGTTGTCGCCGGCCCGGAAACCGCACTTCAGCACCCGCAGGTAGCCACCCGGGCGCTCCCGGTAGCGGGGGCCGAGCTCCGCGAACAGCTTGCGAACGGCGTCGTCGTCGCGCAGCCGGGCGAAGGCCAGCCGCCGGTTGGCCACGCTGTCCACTCCGGCCAGGGTGATCAGCGGCTCGGCAACCCGGCGCAGTTCCTTGGCCTTGGGCAGGGTGGTACGGATGGCCTCGTGGCGGAACAGCGAGGCGGCCATGTTGCGGAACATGGCGCGCCGATGGGCACTGGTCCGATTCAGCTTCCGTCCGGATTTGCGGTGACGCATGGCTTGTTCGTCCTTACTTCAGGTTTCGGTCCGCGGAGCGCCGCTCAGCCGGTCGCCCGGTCGGCCTCGCCGAGGCCGGCCGGGGGCCAGTTCTGCAGCCGCATGCCCAGCTGCAGGCCGTGCTGAGCGAGGACCTCCTTGATCTCGTTGAGCGACTTCTTGCCCAGGTTGGGGGTCTTCAGCAGCTCCACCTCGGTCTTCTGCACCAGATCGCCCACGTAGTGGATGCTCTCGGCCTTCAGGCAGTTGGCGGAACGCACGGTAAGCTCCAGGTCATCGATGGGCCGCAGCAGGATGGGATCCACCTCGGGCTCGCCGCCCTCGGAGATCTCGCGGCCCTCTTCGCCGCCCTCCAGGTCCACGAACACCGACAGCTGGTCGCGCAGCAGGCCGGCCGCGAAGCGCAGCGCCTCCTCGGGCTCGACCACACCGTTGGTCTCGATGTCCATCACCAGCTTGTCGAGGTCGGTACGCTGCTCGACGCGGGCGCTCTCCACGTTGTAGGCCACACGCCGCACCGGGCTGAAGCTGGCGTCCACCTGCAACCGGCCGATGGGGCGTTCCTCCTCATCGATCCGGGCGGTGGCGGGCTCGTATCCGCGGCCCCGGGCAATCTTGATGATCGCGTTCAGGTGGCCGGCCTTGGTCAGGTGCGCGATCACCAGGTCGGGGTTCTTGACCTCGACGTCGTGGTCGGACTCGATGTCCGCCGCAGTGACCTCGCCTGGACCCTTCTTGCTCAGCCGCAGGGTGGCCTCCTCCTTGGCGTGCAGGCGTACCGCCAGCTGCTTCAGGTTGAGGAGGATGTCCACCACGTCCTCCTGAACGCCCTCCACGGCGGTGTACTCGTGGAGCACGCCCTCGATCTCCACCTCCACCACGGCGAAGCCGGGCATGGAGGAGAGCAGCACGCGGCGCAGCGCGTTGCCGAGCGTGTGGCCGAAGCCGCGCTCCAGGGGCTCCAGCGTGACCTTGGCCCGGCGCGCGCCGGCGTCTTCCACGCTGACGATGCGCGGCTTGAGAAATTCCTTGAACTGGCCCTGCATGTCGACTGGTCTCTCCTGCTGTC
The DNA here is from genome assembly GCA_964487155.1 of uncultured Ectothiorhodospiraceae bacterium. Classification (GTDB taxonomy): domain Bacteria; phylum Pseudomonadota; class Gammaproteobacteria; order Nitrococcales; family Nitrococcaceae; genus CAZAQB01. Next base: position 12,660 of record CAZAQB010000007.1, on the reverse strand, counting down.
CTGAATGGTCGGACAGCGGTTACTTCGAGTAGAGCTCGATGATGAGATGCTCGTTGATCTCGGCCGGCAGCTCGCCCCGGTCCGGCACCCTCTTGAGGATGCCCTCGAACTTGCTGGAATCCACTTCCACCCAGCCGGGCACGCCCGTCTGCTGCGCCAGTTCCATCGCCGCCTGCACCCGCACCTGCTTGCGGGCTTTCTCCTTCAGCGTGATGCTGTCGCCGGGCTTTACCTGGCAGGACGGGATGTTGGTGACCCGGCCGTTCACCTGGATCGCCCGATGGCCCACCAGCTGCCGCGCCTCCGCCCGGGTCGAGCCGAAGCCCATGCGGTAGACCACGTTGTCCAGCCTTGCCTCCAGCAGCTGCAGCAGGTTCTCGCCGGTATTGCCCTTGCGCCGGGCAGCCTCCTGGTAGTAGCGGCGGAAGGGGCGCTCCAGCACGCCGTAGATGCGGCGCACCTTCTGCTTCTCCCGCAGCTGCAGGCCGTAATCCGAGACCCGGCCACGGCGCTGGCCGTGCTGGCCTGGGGGGGTGTCCAGCTTGCACTTGCTGTCCAGGGGCCGGACACCGCTCTTCAGGAACAGGTCGGTGCCCTCGCGCCGGGAGAGCTTGCAGGTCGGTCCGATATACCTCGCCATGAAACTTGTCCCCTGCTTACACGCGCCGCTTCTTGGGCGGACGGCAGCCGTTGTGCGGGATCGGGGTGACGTCCGAGATGTTGGTGATCCGGTAACCCGAGTTGTTCAGAGCACGCACCGCCGACTCGCGGCCGGGGCCGGGGCCCTTCACCCGCACCTCCAGGTTCTTCAGGCCATAATCCTTGGCTGCTTCGGCAGCCTTCTCGGAGGCCACCTGGGCCGCGAACGGCGTGCTCTTGCGGGATCCCCGGAAACCACTGCCACCCGAACTCGCCCAGGACAGAGCGTTGCCCTGGCGGTCGGTGATGGTGATGATGGTGTTGTTGAACGACGCGTTGACGTGGGCGATGCCGTCCACGACGGTGCGCCTGACCTTCTTGCGTGTCCGGGTTGCGGGTTTAGCCATTTCAGCCTTCTCGACCTCTGATTCTGTGCCGCTCTATCAGCGGGCCACGGCGCGCCGCGGTCCCTTGCGCGTGCGTGCGTTGGTGCGGGTGCGCTGGCCGCGGACCGGCATGCCGCGGCGGTGGCGGATGCCCCGGTAGCAGCCCAGGTCCATCAAGCGCTTGATGTCCATGGCCACCTGGCGGCGCAGGTCACCCTCCACCACGTACTTGCCGATCTCGGTGCGCAGCCGCTCCTGCTCTTCGTCGGTGAGTTCCTTCACCTTGCGGTCCTGGGCGACGCCACAGGCATCGCAGATGACCGCGGCACGGTTGCGGCCGATGCCGTAGATGCTGGTGAGCGCGATCACCGTATGCTTGTTCGGTGGGATGTTGACGCCAGCAATGCGGGCCATCGTCGGCTCTCTCCGTTAGGTCAGTTGGTACGCCCCGCGGGGCGTCCTGTTGATTCTCTACAAGCCTGCAACCGCCCGGGCGGCCCTCAGCCCTGGCGCTGCTTGTGGCGGGCATCCGAGCAGATCACCCGGACCCGGCCGCGCCGGCGGATCACCTTGCAGTGCCGGCAGATCTTCTTCACCGAGGCACGCACCTTCATCACTGAATCTCCAATCACATGGGCCTGGCAGGCGCAGCAAAGCCGCGCAGCTTAACAGACGACGGTCGGTCTTCGCTAGCGCAGCAGGCCGCCTCCGGCCCGCCCGTGGGCGCCCAGCCGGGCTTTCTTGAGCAGCGGCTCGTACTGATGGGAGATCAGGTGCGCCTGCACCTGGGACATGAAGTCCATGACCACCACCACGATGATCAGCAGCGAGGTGCCGCCGAAATAGAACGGCACGTTCCAGTACAGGATCAGGAACTCCGGCAGCAGGCTCACGCCGGTGATGTACAGCGCCCCGAACAGGGTCAGCCGGCTCATCACCTTGTCGATATACCGGGCGGTCTGCTCACCCGGCCGGATGCCGGGGATGAACGCGCCGGAGCGCTTGAGGTTATCCGCCGTATCCCGGGCATTGAACACCAGGGCCGTGTAGAAGAAGCAGAAAAAGATGATGGCAGCCGCGAAGAACGCCATGTACAGGGGCTGACCCGGGCTGAGGGTCTGACCCAGCCGCTGCAGCCAGCCAAAATCCTGGGCCTGGCCGAACCACTGCCCCAGGGTGGCCGGGAACAGGATGATGCTGGAGGCGAAGATGGGCGGGATCACGCCGGCCATGTTCAGCTTCAGGGGCAGGTGGCTCGACTGGGCCGCGTACATCTTCCGGCCCTGCTGGCGCTTGGCGTAATTGATGGTAATCCGCCGCTGGCCCCGCTCGATGAACACGATGAAGGCGATGACCCCGAACGCCAGCCCCAGCAGCGCCAGGATGGCCGCCGGCCCGAGCTCGCCGGTACGGGCCAGTTCCAGGGTGCCGCCCACGGCCCCGGGCAGGCCGGCGACGATACCCGCGAAGATGATCAGCGAGATGCCGTTGCCGATGCCCCGCTCGGTGATCTGCTCGCCGAGCCACATCAGGAACATGGTTCCGGTCAGCAGGGTCGCGGTGCCGATGAACACGAAGCTCGGCCCCGGGTTCATGACCACGCCCTGGTTCTGCAGGGCATAGGTGATGCCGATGCCCTGAAAGGTCGCCAGCACGACGGTACCGTAACGGGTGTACTGGGTGATCTTGCGCCGGCCGGATTCCCCTTCCTTTTTCAGCTGCTCCAGGTACGGCACCACCGCCGACATGAGCTGCATGATGATGGAGGCGGAGATGTAGGGCATGATCCCCAGCGCAAACACCGACAGCCGGCCCAGGGCGCCGCCCGAGAACATGTTGAACATGTCCAGGATGGTGCCGGCCTGGCGCTCGAACATGTCCGCCAGGGCAGCCGTGTCGATGCCGGGGATGGTGAGATGGGCACCGAAGCGGTACACCAGCAGGGCGAACAGCACGAACAGCAGCCGCTGGCGGACCTCGGTCAGGCGGCCGAGGCCGGCCAGGGAGTTCATGTTGGCGGGCGACCTGGCCACTTAGCCCTCGACCTGGCCGCCGGCCTGCTCGATGGCAACCCGGGCGCCGGCGCTGACGCGCAGGCCGTCCCCGGCGCGCACGGTCAGCGCCCGCGCCGGCTCGCCGGAGCGGATGATCTTGGCCACCCGGGTGAGCCGCGGCACCAGCCCGGCCGCCTTGAGCCCGGCCAGATCCACGTTGTCGGCCTCCAGCCGGGCCAGCTCGGAGAGCCGGACCTCGGCGTAGAAGCGGGCCTTGCGGGAGCGGAACCCGAACTTGGGCACACGCCGCTGCAACGGCATCTGGCCGCCTTCGAAGCCCACCTTGTGGAAGCCGCCGGAGCGCGACTTCTGGCCCTTGTGGCCACGGCCGGCGGTCTTGCCGTTGCCCGAGGACGTGCCGCGCCCCACGCGGTTGGCATCGGGGCGGCTGCCGGGGGCCGGCTTGATCTCATTGAGCCGCATGATCAGGCTTCCTCCACCGCGAGCATGTACTGGACCTTGCGGATCATGCCCCGGTTCTCCGGGGTGTCCACCACCGTGACGGTATGATGCATGCGCCGCAGCCCGAGGCCCCGCACGCAGGCCTTGTGCTTCTCAAGCCGGCCCACAGTGCTGCGCACCAGCGTCACCTTCAGCTTGCCTTGGCTCGTCATGATCAACCCGCAATCTCTTCGGGGCTCAGCCCTCGCTTGGACGCTACGGTCTCGGGAGAGCTCATGCCGGTCAGCGCCTTGAGCGTCGCCCGCACCACATTCACCGGGTTGCGCGAGCCCAGCGACTTGGCCAGCACGTCTTCCACACCCACCACCTCGAGCACCGCGCGCATGGCACCGCCGGCGATGATGCCGGTGCCGGCCGAGGCCGGCTGCATGAACACCTTGCTCGCCCCATGCCGGGCGGTCACCGGGTACTGCAGCGTGTTGCTGTTGAGGTGGACCCGGCGCATGTCCTGGCGGGCCTTCTCCATGGCCTTCTGGATGGCCACGGGGACTTCCCGCGCCTTGCCGTAGCCGAAGCCGACCCGGCCCTCGCCGTCGCCCACCACCGTCAGGGCGGTGAATCCGAACTGCCGGCCACCCTTCACCACCTTCGCCACGCGATTGATGGTGATCAGCTTCTCGCGCAGGCCCTCGCCGCTTACGTCGCTCGTCGCCATATGCCCAATCAGCCTCTGTTCAGAACTTCAGGCCGGCTTCGCGCGCGGCCTCGGCAAGCGCGCGCACGCGCCCGTGAAAACGGAATCCGGAGCGGTCGAAGGCCACGGCGGTGACCCCCGCCTCCAGCGCGCGCTTCGCGATTGCCCGGCCGACAGCACCGGCGGCATCCACGTTGCCGGTTCCCTCCAGCTCGCCGCGCAACTCCTTCTCCAGGGTGGAGGCCGCCACCAGGGTGCGGTCCGCCCCCGGTGCGATGACCTGGGCGTAGATGTGCCGGGGCGTGCGGTGCACGGTAAGCCGGTAGGCCCCCAGCTCGCGCAGCTTGGCGCGGGTGCGCCGGGCCCGGCGCAGGCGTGCGGTCTTCTTGTCCATCGCGTCTTGCTACCTCGGCATCACTTCTTCTTGGCTTCCTTCATCACCACGCGCTCATCGGCGTAGCGGACCCCCTTGCCCTTGTAGGGCTCGGGCGGGCGGAAGCCCCGGATCTTGGCGGCCACCTGGCCGACCTGCTGCTTGTCGATTCCCTTCACTACCACCTCGGTCTGGGTCGGCGTCTCCACCGTGATGCCCTGGGGCACCGGGAAGTCCACCGGGTGGGAGAATCCCAGGGTGAGGTTCAGGCTCTTGCCCTGGGCCTGGGCTCGATAGCCCACGCCCACCAGCTGCAGACGGCGCTCGAAACCCTCGCTGACGCCGCGCACCAGGTTGTTGGCCAGGGCACGCATGGTGCCGGCCATGGCCCAGGCCTCGGGGTCGTCCTCGCGGGGCGCGAAGCGCAGCACGCCGTCTTCCTGGCTCACCTGCACGGTCGCGTGAACCTGCATGGTGAGGTTCCCCTTGGGCCCCTTCACCCCCAGTTCGCTTTCCTGCAGGGCGACTTCGACGCCCCTGGGCAGGGTGATGGGATTCTTGGCTACTCTCGACATGGCTGTTTGGTCTCGCCTGGCGTCTCAGTCTCTAGCTCTAGAAGACCTCGCAGAGCACCTCGCCGCCGTGGCCGGCGGCGCGGGCGGCGCGATCGGTCATCACGCCCTTGGAGGTGGACACGATGGCGACGCCGAGTCCGCCGCGGACCCGGGGCAGGCTGCGCTTGCCCTCGAATCGACGCAGCCCGGGCCGGCTCACCCGCCGGATCTCCTCGATCACCGGGCGGCCCTCGAAGTACTTGAGCGTCACGATCAGCTCAGGCTTGCGGTCGCCCTCGATGCGGAAATCCGAGATGTAGCCCTCCGAGCGCAGGACGCCGGCGATGGCGACCTTCAGCTTCGACGAGGGCATGGCAACCTCCGCCTTCTCGGCCCGCTGGCCGTTGCGGATCCGGGTCAGCATATCCGCGATGGGATCGGTCATGCTCATGCTTGCGTCACCTGATTCCTGGTCCTGGTTGCAGCGCGCCTGCGCCTACCAGCTGGACTTCGACAGACCGGGGATTTCGCCCCGCATGGCGGCCTCGCGCAGCTTGTTGCGCCCCAGCCCGAACTTGCGGTAGACGCCCCGTGGCCGCCCGGTCACCTGGCAGCGGTTGCGCTGGCGGGTCGGGCTGGCATTGCGGGGCAGCTGGCTGAGCTGCTCCACGGCAGCGGCCCGCTCCTCCTCGGAGCTCGCAGCGCTCTTGATGATGGCCTTCAACTCGGCGCGCTTCTTCGCGTGACGCGCCGCGAGCTTCTCGCGTTTGCGCTCGCGCTCAACCATGCAGACTTTTGCCATGACCGTCCTCTTACTTGCGGAACGGGAAGTTGAAGCCCTCAAGCAGGGCCTGCCCTTCCTCGTCGCGGTTCGCCGTCGTGGTGATGGCGATATCCATGCCCCGGATCGTGTCGACCTTGTCGTACTCGATCTCCGGAAAGATGATCTGCTCACGCACGCCGGCGTTGTAGTTGCCGCGGCCATCGAACCCCCGCGGCGAGAAGCCTCGAAAGTCCCGAATCTGCGGGGCGGCCACGTTGATGAACCGGTCCAGGAACTCGTACATCCGAGCCCGGCGCAGGGTCACCTTGACACCGATGGGCCAGCCCTCGCGGATCTTGAAGCCGGCCACTGACTTGCGTGCCAGGGTGATGACCGGCTTCTGGCCGGCAATCAGGGAGAGATCCTTCTCGGCGAACTCCAGCACCTTCTTGTCGCGGGTCGCCTCGCCCACCCCCATGTTCAAGCTGATCTTCACCAGCCGCGGCACCTGCATGACGTTGTCGTACCCGAACCGCTCCATCAGGGACGCCAGGAGCTCCTTGCGGTAGATCTGTTGCAGCCTCGCCATCGCTACGACCCGATCGTCTCGTTGCTGGACTTGAAGATGCGGACCTTGCGCTCGCCTTCCATTCGGAAGCCCACCCGGTCGGCCTTGCCGGTGGCCGGGTTGTAGATGGCCACATTGGAGACGTGCAGCGGCATTTCCTTGTCGACGATGCCGCCGGACGTGCCCGTCTGAGGATTACCGCGCTGGTGCTTCTTCACCGTGTTGACGTTTTCCACGACCACCTGCTGCTCGTCGGGCAGCACGCGGATGACGTGGCCCCGCCGGCCCTTGTCGCGGCCGGCGATAACAATGACTTCGTCGCCCTTCCTGATCTTGCGCATGGCCCTACAGCACCTCCGGCGCCAGCGAGATGATCCGCATGAACTTCTCGGTACGCAGCTCGCGGGTCACCGGCCCGAACACACGGGTGCCGATGGGCGCCAGCTGGTTGTTCAGCAGTACCGCCGCGTTGCCGTCGAAGCGGATCAGCGAACCGTCCGGCCGGCGCACGCCGTGGCGGGTGCGCACCACCACCGCGTTGTAGACCTCGCCCTTCTTGACGCGGCCGCGGGGGATGGCGTCCTTGACGCTCACCTTGATGATGTCCCCGATGCCGGCATAGCGTCGGCGGGAGCCACCCAGCACCTTGATGCACTGGACCACCCGGGCGCCGCTGTTGTCCGCGGCATTGAGCAGGGTCTGCATCTGAATCATGACGATGTTCTCACTTGTTCGCGCTTGGCTGCCGGCGGGCCCGCTCAGGCGTTGGCCTTCTCAAGCACCTTCAACAGCCGCCAGGACTTCTGCCTGGACAACGGCCGGCACTCCTCGATGGCCACCAGGTCGCCGATCTGGCACTCGTTTTGTTCGTCGTGGGCGTGGAGCTTGGTGCTCTTGCGCTGGTACTTGCCGTACAGCGGGTGACGCTCCAGGCGCTCCACCAGCACGGTCACGGTCTTGTCCATGCGGTTGCTGACCACGCGTCCATTAACGGTGCGCTTGGCCTTGGTGGTCTCGGTGGCTGCCTCGCTCATGACGTCTCGCCCGCTCTCGCTTTCTCGTTCAGCACCGTCTTGATGCGCGCTATGTCGCGGCGCACCTCACCCAGCTGGGACGGCCTTACCAGCTGGCCGGTGGCCTGCTGCATGCGCAGGTTGAACTGCTCCTTGCGCCGGGCTTCCAGCTCCTGGCGCAGTTCCGCGCCGCTCTTGCCGCGAAGTTCACTGGCCTTCATCACAGCGCCGTCCGCTCCACGAAGGTGGTGGTCAGGGGCAGCTTGGCGGCTGCCCGCCGGAATGCCTCACGGGCCACGGCCTCGGAGACGCCCTCGATCTCATAGATCATCCGGCCCGGCTGGATGCGCGCCGCCCAGTGATCGACGTTGCCCTTGCCCTTGCCCTGGCGGACCTCCAGGGGCTTGGAGGTGATCGGCACGTCCGGGAAGATCCGGATCCAGACCTTGCCGCCGCGCTTGACGTGGCGGTTGATGGCCCGCCGGCCGGCCTCGATCTGGCGCGCCGTGATGTTGCCCCGAGCAGTGGCCTTGAGGCCGTACTCCCCGAAGTTCACCGTCGCGCCCCGGGTGGCAAGCCCCCGGTTGCGGCCCTTCTGTTGCTTGCGGTATTTGGTCCGCTTCGGCTGCAGCATGGCTCGTATCCCCTATCAGCCGGCCTTCTGGCCCCGCGCCGGGGCGGCGGCATCGCTGTCCAGGATTTCGCCCTTGAACACCCACACCTTGACGCCGATGACGCCGTAGGTGGTGCGGGCCTCCGCCAGCCCGTAGTCGATATCCGCACGCAGCGTGTGCAGGGGCACGCGGCCCTCGCGATACCACTCTGTGCGGGCGATCTCGGCGCCATTCAGACGCCCGGATACCTGAATCTTGATGCCCTGGCCACCCAGGCGCATGGCGTTACCGACGGCCCGCTTCATGGCGCGGCGGAACATGATGCGCCGCTCCAGCTGCTGGGCGACGTTCTCCGCCACCAGCAGGGCGTCAAGCTCGGGCTTGCGCACTTCCTCGATGTTCACGTGCACCGGCACCTGCATCAGCCGCGCCAGTTCCTTGCGCAGCTTCTCGATGTCTTCGCCCTTCTTGCCGATGACCACCCCGGGACGGGCCGTGTGGATGGTAATCAGGGCATTCTTCGCCGGACGCTCGATGCGCACCCGGCTGATGGACGCATGGGCCAAGCGCTTGCGGATGAAGTTGCGCACCCGCAGGTCGTTGTTCAGGGTGTCGCCGAAGGTGCGGCTGTTGGCGTACCACATGGACCGCCATTCCTCGGTAATGCCGAGCCGGAATCCTGTCGGGTGGATCTTGTGTCCCATGCGCTGCGCTCTCCTACCGCTCGGCCACGGCCACCGTGATGTGGCTGGTGCGTTTGTGTATGCGGTTGGCGCGGCCCTTGGCCCGCGGCCGAATCCGCTTCATCACCGGCCCTTCGTCCACGAAGATCCGGGCCACGTGCAGTTCGTCGATGTCGGCGCCGTCATTCTGCTCGGCGTTGGCGATGGCGGACTCCAGCACCTTCTTGAGGATCCGCGCCGCCTTCTGCGGCTGGTACTCAAGGATCTGGAGCGCCTGCCCGACCGGCTTGCCCCGCACCATGTCCGCCAGCAGGCGGCCCTTCTGCGGGGAGAGCCGGGTGAACCTGAGCCTGGCTGCGGTCTCCATGCCGGTTACCTCCTGGCCTTCTTGTCCGCGGCGTGGCCCCGGTAGGTCCGGGTCGACGCGAACTCGCCCAGCTTGTGGCCGACCATGTTCTCGTTGATGATCACCGGCACGTGCTGGCGGCCGTTGTGCACGGCGATGGTGAGGCCAACCATGTCCGGCACCACCATGGAACGGCGCGACCAGGTCTTGATCGGGCGCTTGCTGCTGGCCGCCGACGCCTCACGCACCTTGCCCAGCAGATGCGCATCAACGAACGGCCCCTTGCGAATTGAACGTGGCACGAGCTCTCGCCCCCCTGCGTTGCCTTAGCGCTTGCGGCGGCGCACGATGAATCCATCGGTGCGCTTGTTGCTGCGCGTCTTGTAACCCTTGGTGGGCACGCCCCAGGGAGTCACCGGGTGACGCCCGCCGGAGGTCCGGCCCTCACCACCACCGTGGGGATGGTCCACCGGGTTCATGACCACGCCGCGCACGGTGGGACGCTTGCCGCGCCAGCGGCTGGCCCCGGCCTTGCCCAGCGAGCGCAGGCTGTGCTCGCCGTTGCCCACCTCGCCCACCACGGCCCGGCACTCGGAGAGCACCTTGCGCATCTCGCCGGAGCGCAGCCGCAGCGTGGCGTAGCGGCCCTCGCGGGCCACCAGCTGCACGGATGCGCCCGCGGAGCGGGCCACCTGCGCCCCCTTGCCGGGCCGCAGTTCCACGCAGTGCACCTGGGTACCGAGCGGCATGTTGCGCAACGGCAGCGCATTACCCGGCTTGATGGGCGAATCGACCCCGGACTGCACCCGGTCGCCCGACTTCACGCCCTTGGGCGCAATGATGTAGCGGCGCTCGCCATCCCGGTACAGCAGCAGCGCGATGTTGGCGCTGCGGTTCGGGTCATACTCCAGGCGCTCGACCGTGGCGGGAATGCCGTCCTTGTCCCGGCGGAAGTCGATGATCCGGTAGCGCCGCTTGTGGCCGCCCCCGTGGTGGCGGACGGTGATTCGCCCGGCGTTGTTGCGCCCGCCGCTCTTGCCGAGCTTGGCGACCAGCGGCGCATAGGGCTCGCCGCGGTGGAGCTCGCCGTCCTTCACCTGGACCACGAAGCGCCGGCCGGGCGACGTCGGTTTTGCCTTCAGCAGTGCCATGACGGTGTCCCGTTCTCTCTTCGGCGCGGCGCTACTCGCCGGCCCCGTAGAAGTCGATCTCCTGGCCCGGCTCCAGGGCCACATAGGCCTTGCGCCAGTCGGAGCGGCGGCCGCGGATCCGGCCCATGCCCTTTTGCTTGCCCTTCACGTTGACGACGCGCACGCCGCGCACCCGCACCTCGAAGAGCTTCTCGACGGCCTCCTTGACCTCGGCCTTGGTGGCGTCGCGCACCACCCGGAACACCGCCTCGGGACCAGCCTCCCCCAGCACCGTGGTCTTCTCGGAAATGTGGGGCCCCAGCAGGACCTGGTAGAGCCGCTCGGAGTTCATGCCAGCCACTCCTCGATCTTGCGCACCGCACCGGCGGTCATCAGCACCCGCTGGTGGCGCAGCAGACTCACCGGATCCAGGCCATGCACGTCCCGCACGTCGACCTCGGGGAGGTTGCGGGAGGCCAGGTAGAGCTCGCGGCTCACGTCCTCGGTGACCAGCAGCACGTCGGTCAGCCCGAGCGCCTGCAGCCTGGCGAGCAGTGCCTTGGTGCGGGGCTCGTCCAGCGCGATGGAGTCCACCACACTGAGGGTCTCCTGGCGAGCCAGCTCGGAGAGAATCGAGCGCATCGCCGCGCGGTAGGACTTGCGATTGACCTTCTGGCTGAAGTCCCGGGGCTTGGCCGCGAACGCCCGGCCACCGCCGCGCCACACCGGGCTGCGGATGGTGCCGGCGCGCGCGCGCCCGGTGCCCTTCTGGCGCCAGGGCTTGGCGCCGCCACCTCTCACCTCGGAGCGGGTCTTCTGCGCCTTGGTGCCGGCGCGGCCGCCGGCCATGTAGGCCACGACCACCTGATGCACCAGGGGCTCCCGGAAGGCGGCGCCGAAGGCGCTGTCGGCCACTTCCAGGGGAGTGCCGGCCTGGCCGGCGCCGTCCAGAACCTGAAGTTGCATCAGTGACCTCCCTTGCCCGAGGCCTTCATGGAGGGCCTCACGATCACGTCGCCGTCAGTGCTTCCCGGCACCGCGCCGCGGATCAGCAGCAGATTGCGCTCGGCGTCCACCCGCACCACTTGCAGGTTCTGCACCGTGCGACGGGCATCGCCCAGGTGGCCGGGCATCTTCTTGCCCTTGAACACCCGGCCGGGTGTCTGGTTCTGGCCGATGGAGCCCGGCACCCGATGCGACAGCGAGTTGCCGTGGGTGGCGTCCTGGGTGCGGAAGTGGTGGCGCTTCACCGAACCGGCAAACCCCTTGCCCTTGGTGACGCCCGCCACATCCACCGCCTGGCCCGCCTGGAAGCGGTCCACCCGCAGCTCGCCGCCCACTTCGAGCTCGGCGCCCTCGCCATCCTCGAGCCGGAACTCCCAGAGTCCGCGGCCCGCGCCCACGCCGGCCTTGGCGTAGTGGCCGGCCACCGGCTTGCTGACCCGCGACGGCCGCCGGGTGCCGACGGTGACCTGCACCGCCGCGTAGCCGTCCCGCTCCAGGGACTTCAGCTGGGTGATCCGGTTGGGCTCGGCCTCCACCACGGTAACGGGAATGGATTCCCCGTCCTCGGTGAAGACCCGCGTCATGCCGCACTTGCGGCCGACGATTCCGATTGTCATCGCCCAAATCCTCTAGCTAATCCGGTAAAGCGACTCTGCCCACGCCGTTGGCACGGGTTGCGGCGCGTACCGCTGTTGCGTCCGGTTGGCCGGTCGTTCCGGGCCCGCCCTCGCGGAAGCGCCCCTCGGGGGGGGGGCGCGGCCAGGGTAGTCCCCGGGATGTTCAGTACAGCTTGATCTGCACGTCGACCCCGGCGGCGAGGTCAAGCTTCATCAGTGCATCCACCGTCTTGTCGGTGGGATCCACGATGTCCATCAGCCGCTTGTGGGTGCGAATCTCGTACTGATCCCGCGCGTCCTTGTTGACGTGCGGCGAGATGAGGATGGTAAACCTCTCCATCTTCGTCGGCAATGGGATCGGGCCTTTTACCATAGCTCCGGTACGGCGGGCGGTTTCCACGATCTCCCGGGCCGACTGGTCGATCAACCGATGGTCGAAGGCCTTGAGCCGAATGCGTATGCGCTGATTGGTCGCCATTATCTTCGTCGTCGCCCGATAGTCACTTCGTTAATCGGTTCACTCGTTAATTCGGAGGCGCCGTGATGCCCGCCAGTGGGGTGCCTGCACCCCGGACCGGGAGGCCTGAGCGAAACCGCCGTAGCCCCACGTTGCGAAGAAACGCGGGGAGCGGCGTCTCGCGCGCCAAGGCGGCTATTTCAAAGCCCCGGCCAACCGAACCCACGGCACCTACCCCACCGCCCTTGGCAGGTTTCTCCGCAACCTGCCCTACGGCGGGCCCCGGCCAGGCATGCAGCCACCCGCACCTCTTACCCCCCTCTCCCCTCGCGGGAGAGGGGGCAACCCGGGGAGCGGCCTAC
>CAZAQB010000006.1:0-46219 GCA_964487155.1 uncultured Ectothiorhodospiraceae bacterium | reverse complement strand
TGACCCCCACCTTCTCGGCGTTGATGACCACGATGTAATCGCCGGTGTCCACATGCGGCGTGAACTCGGGCTTGTGCTTGCCACGCAGCCGGTAGGCGATCTGCGAGGCGAGCCGCCCCAGGGTCTTGCCCGTGGCATCCACTACGTACCAGTCCCGCTTCACTTCGGCGGGTTTGGCGCTAAAGGTCTTCATGGCGCCTGAATTCTCCGAACGCTTGGTCAGCCGGTCTCGCGAAGGGCGAGGATACTACACAATCCCTCCCGGCCCGACAAGCGCACGGCCCTGCCCAGGCACCGCCCGCGACTCGTTACAATGGGGGTGTATCCCCGTTCGGAGCCGCCACGCCCATGAATCGACAGTTGAGCCTCGCCGATCACCTGATCGTGCACCTGGACCGCGCCGTGCGCACTGTGTTCGGCCGTCCACCCACCACCGGCCGGCCCCACCCCGCCGCCGGCACTGACGACCCGGAGCTCAGCGACCACGAGCGGCGCAGCGCCGGGCGGCTGATGCGGGTAAACCACTGCGGCGAGGTCTGCGCCCAGGCCCTCTACCAGGGCCAGGCCCTCACTGCCCGCGAATCCCACCTGCGGGAGGCCATGCAGGAAGCCGCACGGGAGGAAAACGACCACCTGGCCTGGTGCGAGGCCCGGCTGGAGGAGCTGGGCGAGCGTACCAGCCTGCTCAATCCCCTGTTCTATGCGGCGTCGCTGGGACTGGGAACGGCTGCAGGACTGGCCGGAGACCGCTGGAGCCTGGGCTTCCTGGCGGAGACCGAGCGCCAGGTGGTTCGCCACCTGGAAGGGCACCTTTTGCGCCTGCCGCGGCAGGACGAGCGCGGCCGGGCCATCCTCGAGCAGATGCGCGTCGACGAGGCTTCCCATGCCACCCGGGCGGTGGAGGAAGGCGCCGCCGAGCTGCCCGCGCCGGTGCGCCGGGCGATGGCGCTGGGCTCCAGGGTCATGACCGGTTCCACCCAGTGGATCTGAGGGGCCGCTAGATCGGGGCAGGTTGGGGCTGCACAGGCGCCTGGGAAGCGCCGCCGGCCGACTTCATCCCGTTCACCCGCGGTGCCGGAACACCCGTCGGATGATGAATCGCGACTGAAGTCGCTCCTACCGGGGGGCTTGCGGCTAGCGCCGGCCGAAGCCCGCTGTAGGAGCGACTTCAGTCGCGATATCCCAGGGCGGCGCGCCCTTGCCGGCTTTCCCCTCAACCCTGCTCCGGCAGGTTGCGCCCGGAGTAGATATCCATCATCTCGTGGCGCAGCTGGGCACGGATGTGCTCCTGATCCTCGGTGCTCAGCCCTTCCGGCGACTCGCCGAACAGGTAGTCGTCGATATCCCATTGCTTGAGGATCATCTTGGTGTGGAAGATATTCTCCTGCAGCACGTTGACATCCAGGGTGTGGTAGCGGGCCAGCACGTCGCCCGCCAGGAAGTCCTGGATGGAGGTAATGTCGTGGTCGATGAAATGCTTGCGGCCCTGCACGTCCCGGGTGAAGCCGCGCACCCGGTAATCCATGGTGACGATGTCCGAGTCGAAGGAGTGGATCAGGTAGTTCAGCGCCCGCAGCGGTGAGATCAGCCCGCAGGTGGACACGTCGATGTCCGCCCGGAAGGTACTCACACCGCGGTAGGGATGACTCTCGGGGTAGGTATGCACGGTGATGTGGCTCTTGTCCAGGTGGGCGAGCACGGTCTCCGAGTGGGGGCCATCACCCGCGCCGGCCGCCTCATCCCCCTCGGCGATCAGCACCGTCACGCTGGCTCCCTGGGGCTCGTAGTCCTGCCGGGCAATGTTGAGCACCGTGGCGCCGATGATGTCCGACACGCCGGTGAGAATCTCGGTGAGCCGCTCGGCGTTGTACACTTCGTCGATGTACTCGATGTACGCTTGGCGCTGGTCCGGCGTGTTCGCATAGCAGATGTCGTAGATGTTGAAGCTGAGCGATTTGGTCAGGTTGTTGAACCCGTACAGCTTCACCTTGCTCGACTGCGCCAACGCACCTTCCTCCACAGATTGAGGGCCTGATAGCTAGGCGGGGGCGGCCGCATCAGCGACCCGCACCTCGTGACTGATCCGCGCGCTCGCCCCCAGCATGATGGAGGCCGAGCAGTACTTCTCCGCCGAGAGGCGCACGGCCCGCTCCGCCGCCGCCTGGCCGAGTCCGTCACCGCGCAGGTGGAACACCAGATGGATGGACTCGAACACCTGCGGCGGCTGCTCGGCCCGCTGTGCTTCGATCTCCACCGCGCAGGCGCTCACCGCATGGCGCCCCCGGCGCAGGATGTGCACCACGTCCACGCCGGAACAGCCTCCCAGCCCCAGCAGCAGCATCTCCATGGGGCGGGGGCCGGCATCGGCTCCACCCACCTCGCCGGCCATCCCCATGACTACCCGGTGGCCGGCTTCGGTGGTGCCCTCGAAAGCCATGCCATCGGCGGACTCGATCAGTCGAACACTGGCGTGCACGCAGCTGCCTCCGAAACGTGAAAAGGATCTCCCGAGCCCAGGCCGGGAGACCCTTTTGCGCTAAGTAACCCTATATATTAGCCTTGAACCGCATCCCATTGAAAGGGTGCCGAACACATAATGAATTCTTTGCTTGCCTCGCGCCGCAACATGTACTACCTATAGCGAAGCGAAAGGCTGCCCTCCGGCAGACCACGGGTGTGGCAATGGTACAGGCACTTAGGGAAATCGCCAGCAAACCCCCCATCGACAATCTCCTGCGCCACTGCCACCGTCGGCGGTACCCGCCGAAGACTGTGGTGATCTATGCGGGAGACCGCTCCGACGCCCTCTACTACATCATCGAGGGCTCGGTGAGCGTGCTGATGGACGATGAAAGCGGCCACGAGCTGGTGCTGGCCTATCTCAACGCTGGCGACTTCTTCGGCGAGATGGGCCTGTTCGGCCAGACCGCCACCCGCAGCGCATGGATTCGCACCCGCACCCACTGCGAACTGGCGGAAATCAGCTACAGCCGCTTCCGCCAGGTGGCGGACCACGACCCGCGCATCATGTTCCACCTGGCGGGGCAGATGGCGGACCGGCTGCGCAAGACCAGCATGAAGGTGCGGGACCTGGCCTTCCTCGACGTCACCGGACGCATCGCCCGGACCCTGCTGGACCTGACCCGGGAACCGGACGCCATGACCCACCCGGACGGCATGCAGATCCGCATCACCCGCCAGGAGCTCGGGCGCATCGTGGGCTGCTCCCGGGAGATGGTGGGCCGTGTGCTGAAAGACCTCGAGGAGCAGGGACTGATCTCCGTCGCCGGCAAGACCATGGTGGTGTTCAACACCCGCTGAGGCGCCGCCGCGCCGAGCCCGTCAGCGGCCGAACAGCTCCGCCAGCTTCTCACCCGGGTCCGCGGCCCGCATGAACGTCTCGCCCACCAGGAAGGCGTGCACGCCGGCGTCCCGCATGAGTGCCACTTCCTCCGGCGTGCCGATGCCGCTTTCGGTCACCAGCAGGCTGGTCTCCGGCACCCGCGGGCGCAGTGCCAGCGTGGTTTCCAGGTCGGTTTCAAAGCTGCGCAGATCGCGGTTGTTGATGCCCACCAGGTCGGCGTCCAGGCGCAGCGCCCGCTCCAGCTCGTCGCCGTCGTGCACCTCCACCAGCACATCCATCCCCAGGCGTCCTGCCAGACGGTGCAGCTCAAAGAGCCGATCATCGCCGAGGGCGGCGACGATCAGCAGCACCGCATCGGCCCCCAGGGCCCGGGACTCGTAGACCTGGTAGGGATCGATGAGGAAGTCCTTGCGCAGCACCGGCAGCGGGCCGGCCTCCCGGGCCTCCTGCAGGTGGCGGTCGGCGCCCTGAAAGAAGTCCTCGTCGGTCAGCACCGAGAGAGCGGTGGCGCCGCCGCGGCGGTAGCTCGCTGCCAAGTCACCAGGCCGGAAGTCCTCGCGCAGCAGCCCCTTGGAGGGGGAGGCCCGCTTGATCTCGGCGATCACCGCCGCGCCCCCGGCTGCCACCCTGGCGGCCAGGGCGGCCCGCAAGCCACGGGGGGCCGGCGCCCGGCGCACCCGGGTTTCGAAGGCGTGCAGGGTGATCTGCTCGCTGCGCTCGGCGACGATTTCCGCTTTGCGGCGCAGGATGTTGCGCAGCACATCCGGGGTCTCGGCCAGCGTCCCCGGGGCGTTTCCACCGGTTGTCTCCCTCATCAGCCCGCCAACTCCCGGGTCACAGCCACGAACTCATCGAGCTTTGCGGCGGCAGCGCCGGATGCAAGCAGTTCCCGGGCCTGCCGCACGCCCGATTC
This sequence comes from uncultured Ectothiorhodospiraceae bacterium, assembly GCA_964487155.1. Taxonomy (GTDB): domain Bacteria; phylum Pseudomonadota; class Gammaproteobacteria; order Nitrococcales; family Nitrococcaceae; genus CAZAQB01. The sequence continues at coordinate 41,942 of CAZAQB010000006.1, read as the reverse complement.
CAGGGTATCCGCCAGTTCCGCCACGTAGAGGGCGGCTCCGGCATTGAGAGCGATGATGTCCGCCGCCGGGCCGGGCCGGCCGGCGAATGCACCGCGAATCATCTCCAGGCTCTCCGCCGCCGAGCCCACCCGCAGGGCCTCCAGCGGCGCCGGCTCCAGACCGAACTGCTCCGGGGTTATCACCAGATCACGCACCGTGTCGTCGCGCAGTTCGGCGGCCCGGGTGGGGGCGCCGATGCTGATCTCGTCCAGGCCGTCTTCGGCGTGCACCACCAGCACCCGGCGGCTGCCCAGGCGCTGCAGCACTTCCGCCACGGGCCGAACCCAGGCGCTGCTGAACACCCCCAGCAGCTGATGGGGGGCAGCGGCCGGATTGGTCAGCGGACCCAGCAGGTTGAACAGCGTGCGCACCCCCATCTCCCGGCGCGGGCCGATGGCGTGCTTCATGGCGCCGTGATGGCGGGGCGCGAACAGGAAGCCCACGCCCACCCGCCGGATGCACTCCCCCACCTGGGCGGCGCTGAGGTCCAGACTGGCGCCGGCCGCCTCCAGGACATCGGCGCTGCCGGAGGCGCTGGACACCGAGCGGTTGCCGTGCTTCGCCACCCTCCCGCCGGCGGCGGCCACCACGAAGGCCACCGCCGTGGAAACGTTGAAGGTGCCCTTGGCGTCACCGCCGGTGCCGCAGGTGTCCACCAGGTGCGGGCCCTGCACCTCCACCGCGGTGGCCAGTTCCCGCATCACGGCGGCGGCGGCGGCGATCTCCTCCACCGTCTCGCCCTTCATGTGCAGCCCCACCAGGAAGCCGCCGATCTGAGCCGGCGTGGCCTCCCCCGTCATGATGGTGCGCATCACCGCCTCCATCTGCGGGCCGCTCAGATCCTGGCCGTCCATCACGGCCCGGATGGCGCTCTGGATCTCCACTGGTTCGCTCTCCGGTTTCGCGTTTCGCCGTCAGGCCGCCCGGGCCGGGCGGGCCAGGAAGTTGCGCAGCAAGTCGTGGCCGGCGGCGGTGAGGATGGACTCCGGGTGGAACTGCACCCCCTCCACATCCAGGCTGCGATGGCGCACCCCCATGATCTCCTCGAACTCGCCGGCCGGCGTCTCGGTCCAGGCGGTGATCTCCAGGCACTCCGGCAGGCTCGCGCGCTCCAGCACCAGGGAATGATAGCGGGTGGCCTGCAGCGGGTCCGGCAGGCCCCGGAAAACCCCGGCACCGCGGTGGTGCACGGCGGAGGTCTTGCCATGCATCACCGCGCCGGCGTGCACCACCCGGCCGCCCAGGGCCTGGCCGATGGCCTGGTGACCCAGGCAGACGCCCAGCAGGGGGATGCGCCCGGCAAACCGCTCCACCACCGCCAGGGAGATGCCTGCCTCATCCGGGGTGCAGGGCCCGGGAGAGATCACGATGCGCTGCGGCGCCAGGTTCTCGATGTCGTCCAGCCCGATGGCATCGTTGCGAAACACCCGGACGTCACTGCCCAGCTCCCCGAAATACTGCACCAGGTTGTAGGTGAAGGAGTCGTAGTTGTCGATCATCAGCAGCATGGTGGGCCCCGCTCGGCTCTGGCCGGTGGCGGGCCGCGCGGCGGTGCCGGGCAGACCCGCGGACAACCGCTATCGTAATGCAATGAGAACGGCGGCGGGCGCCCCCAGCCGTGGACGTCGCCCCCCAACCACCGTCCCGGCAGGGAGACAAGGCGATGCGTCCCGGCAATCCCGACTCCAGCGCCCGGCTTCTGCGCCGCCTGTTCGACGCGGCCGTGGCCTCCGCCCAGCCGGATCAGGTGGTGCCGCTCCACCTGCCGCCCAGGCCCGGGGGGCGCATGGTGGTGGTGGGTGCCGGCAAGGCCTCCGCCGCCATGGCCAGGGCAGTGGAGGACCACTGGGCGGGGCCCCTGGAAGGGCTGGTGGTCACCCGCTACGGCCACGCCGTGCCCTGCCGGCAGATCGAGATCGTGGAGGCGGGCCACCCGGTCCCGGACGGCGCCGGCCTGGATGCCGCGGCCCGTATTCGTGACCTGGTTTCGGGGCTGGGCGCCGACGATCAAGTGCTCTGCCTGATCTCCGGCGGCGGCTCCGCCCTGCTGAGCGCTCCCGCCGAGGGACTGACCCTGGCGGACAAGCAGGCGCTCAGCACGGAACTGCTGAAGAGCGGAGCCACCATCTCCGAGATGAACTGCGTGCGCCGCCACCTCTCGGCGCTGAAAGGTGGACGCCTGGCTGCCGCCTGCCATCCCGCCGCGCTGCGCTGCCTGGTGATCTCCGACGTGCCGGGGGACCACCTGCCGGACATCGCCTCCGGGCCCACCGTGGCCGACCCCAGCACCTGCGCCGACGCCCTGGAGATCCTCGGACGCTACCGGATCCCGATTCCCCCGGCGGCCGAAGAACTGCTCAGCAGCGGCCGCGGCGAGAGCATCAAGCCGGGAGACCCGCGACTGGCCGCCGCCGAGACGCGGCTGGTGGCATCCCCCCAGCTCGGACTGGAGGCCGCCGCCGCCGTTGCGCGGGAGGCCGGCTACACACCCTGCATCCTGGGGGACAGCATCGAGGGCGAATCGCGCGAGGTAGCCCGGGTGATGGCGGGCATCGCCCGCCAGGCGCTCACCCGTGGCCAGCCGGCGGCGCCTCCTTGCGTCCTGCTCTCCGGGGGCGAGACCACGGTGACCGTGCGCGGCCAGGGCCGCGGTGGGCGCAATGTGGAGTTTCTGCTGGGCCTGGCCCTGGCACTTGAGGGCCAGGCCGGCATCCACGCCCTGGCGGCGGACACCGACGGCATCGACGGCCAGGAAGAGACCGCCGGCGCCATCTGCACCCCCGACACCCTGTCCCGGGCCGCGGAGGCGGGCCTATCGCCCCGGGCCTGCCTCGAGGACAACGACGGCCACAGCTTCTTCGAGGCCCTGGGGGACGCCGTGGTCACCGGCCCCACCCTGACCAACATCAACGACTTCCGGGCGATACTGGTGGGCACAGGCAGCCAGGAGGGCGCCTGAGGCTGCGCCGGGATTCCGGTCCGGGCAGCTCCCCACCAGACTGCCAGGAACCCACCTCCAGGAAGCCCGCCATGACTCCCCGGCGCACGGCTCATGGCAAAGCGCCCAGCTCACCTGTCGGAAAATGCCTACTTCGATTGCAGGAGAAATCCCAATGACCGGGCCGCTCGGGCCGCGGTAGTATCTTGCGCGAAAACCCTATTTAGAAAAGATTAAATATTGTTTTTTCTGGAAATATGGAGGCCTGTCGCCGGCGTGCGGAGCGGCAGCGGCTGGCCTGAGCCAGCGGGACGATCTTTCAAGCCTCCCCTGGACCAGAGGCGCTGTTGCCCCGGCCAAGCCGGCACTGCCGCCTTCAGGTTGCCGGCAAGCCGCCCCCCACCGGCGCAGCCGGAGCACCCCAAGTCGGGCAGGTTTCTGGGTCCCGCGGGCCCCGCGCAACCGCCCTCGGGCGGGCGAGCCTAGCGAGAGCGACGAGACTTGCCGCTCCCGGGCCGAATCGTCCTCGAGCTAGTGGGCGGCAGTGACCGCCCCACCGCCACCAGGCCCGCGGATAAGTCTGAGGGGCGAACCCAGGGGGTAAAGCGCCTCTGGCCTCTCCGGCCAGCATAAGAATTCGGGATCACAACAAGAGCACCAAAGGAGGAGACCTCATGACGCTGTGGCTTCAGGCTCTGCTGGGATTCACACCCATCGCACTGGCCGGAACGCTGCTGGTTGGACTGCGCTGGCCGGCGAAGCATGCCATGCCCATCGTCTACCTGAGCGCGGTCGCGATCGGGCTGCTGGCTTGGGACATGTCCTTTACCCGCGTTGCCGCCTCCACGGTCCAGGGCCTGATCATCACCGTGGCGGTACTGTGGATCATCTTCGGGGCGATCCTGCTGCTCAACACGCTCAAGAACAGCGGAGCGATTCAGACCATCCGTTCAGGCTTCGCCGAGATCAGCCCGGACCGCCGGGTGCAGATGATCATCATCGCCTGGCTGTTCGGATCGTTCATCGAGGGGGCGTCGGGTTTCGGGACTCCCGCCGCCATCGTCGCCCCGTTGCTGGTGGCCCTGGGCTTCCCGGCGATGGCCGCCGTCGTGGTGGGCATGATGGTGCAGAGCACGCCGGTCTCCTTCGGCGCCGTCGGCACGCCCATCATCATCGGCGTCACCCGGGGGCTGGACGCCACGGCGATCGGCGAGAAGCTCGCCCTGGAGGGATCCAGCTGGGACGCCTTCATCAGCACCGTGACCGCGGAAGTGGCGGTCATTCATGGTCTGGTGGGCCTGTTCATGCCGGTCCTGATGATCATGATGGTCACGCGTTTCTTCGGCCAGAACCGCTCCTGGACCGAGGGACTCGCGATCCTGCCCTTTGCGCTGTTCGCCGGCGCTTCGTTCGCCATCCCCTACGTGCTCACCGGCGTGTTCCTGGGCCCGGAGTTTCCCTCGCTGATGGGTGCGCTGGCAGGTCTGGTGGTGGTCACGGCGGCGGCGCGCAAGGGATTCCTGCTGCCCGCCAAACAGTGGGATTTTGCACCGCCCGAGAGCTGGCCCTCAGAATGGCTCGGCACCATTGAGATCAAGATCGAACAACTCGCCCAGAAGGCGCCGCTGAGCCAGCCCATGGCCTGGGCGCCGTATGTCCTGGTGGCGTTGATCCTGGTGCTGAGCCGGGTCAGCGATACCTTCAAGGGCTTCCTGCAGTCGGTCAGCATTGGATTCTCCGACATCCTCGGCGAGGCAGGGGTGAGCGCCAGCCTGGCGCCGCTGTATCTGCCGGGGGGCATCCTGGTGGCGGTGGCTATCATCACATTCTTCCTGCACCGGATGCGGCCTGCCCAGTTCGGCACCGCCGTCCGCGAATCCGCCTCCATGCTGATCAAGGCCGGGGTCGTACTCGCCTTCACGATCCCCATGGTCCGCATCCTGATCAATTCCGGGGTCAATGGCGCCGGCTTCGACAGTATGCCGGTGGCCATGGCGGCGTTTCTCGCCCAGGCCGTGGGCGACATCTATCCGGTGTTCGCTCCCACGGTGGGCGCCCTGGGGGCGTTCATTGCCGGCAGCAACACGGTCAGCAACATGATGTTGAGCCAGTTCCAGTACGGCATGGCCGAGCAGCTGTTGAGCCGCGAGAGCCTGATGGTTGCCATGCAGGCGGTGGGCGCCGCCGCCGGCAACATGGTCGCCATTCATAACATCGTGGCGGTTGCCGCCACTGTAGGGTTTCTCGGCCGCGAGGGCGCCGTGATCGCCAAGACCATCGTTCCCACAATTCTGTATGTCGCCGCGGCTGGGGGCATAGGTCTGATCGGCATGGCCATGCTGCCGTGAGCCGCGCAACAGCCTGTCGGACTTCTGGTGTCTGAAGCCGCCCCCCGGATACGATGGGGGCAAAGTGCCCGCGTCGGGGAACGCGCCGCTCCGGTAAGCCGCCGAGGTGCACACCCTGGCAATGTTGGTGCCGACGTATTAGGAGAGTCGCCCTTGGAACCCACCGCCCAGGCCCTGGCCGGAGATGCACCCGGCCAGGTCGCCAAACGCTACCTGCTTGCCACCCGGCCCATGTTCCTGCCCGCCTCCGTCATGCCGGTGCTGGTGGGCAGCAGCGCCGGTATCGCCCAGGCCGGCGCCGTGGACCTGGCGGCGGTCCTGCTGGCGCTGGTGGCCATCATGGGAGTGCACGGCGGCGTCAACGTGCTGAACGACGTCTGCGACGATGCCAACGGCACCGACCGCCACAACGACACCCGGGTGTTCCCCTACACCGGCGGCTCGCGCTTCATCCAGAACGGCGTGCTGAGCGCCGCCCAGATGCAGAACTGGGCGGTGCTGCTGCTGGGCGCGTCGGCAGCCTGCGGCGGGCTGCTGCTGGCCCTGAAGGGCTGGCCGGTGCTGTGGCTGGGGCTTGCGGGCATCGCCCTGGGCGTCCTGTACTCCGTGCCGCCGGTGTTCCTGGCCGGCCGCGGCCTGGGCGAGACCGCAGTGGGCATCGGTTTCGGCCTGCTGCCGGTGTGCGGCTCCGCCTGGTTGCAGACGGGTAGCGTGGGTGCCACGGAGATCCTGCTGGCCGTCCCGGTAAGCGCCTGGGTGGCCAACATCCTGCTGGTGAACGAGATTCCGGATACCGCCGCCGACGCCCGGGCAGGCAAGCGCACACTGCCGGTGCGGCTGGGGGCTTCCGGCGCCGCCTTGGTCTATGCCGGGATCTCCGCCCTGGCGGCTGTGGCCGGCGCCGGCCTGGTGGTGGTCGCCGGTTACACACCCTGGGGATTGATTCCATCCCTGCTGCTGCTGGCGGCAGGGCTCGGCACCGCCTGGCAGATGCGACGCACGGCCGGCGCGCAGGCGCGGCAGGCGCCGATTCAGGCGACTCTGGCGATTCATGCCGCCGGCTGCCTGTGGCTGGCAGTCTGGGCCTGGCTATGAGCCTAGACCCGGCGGCAGCCGGTCATACGAAACGTTGAACTGGAGCGGGCAGCGCGAGAGGCGTGGCGCGGGTCGCGCACGCCGCGCGGTTCGCAAGGCCCACCGAGTTGACCGACGCGCACGCTGTGAACTCCTTTGCCACCGTCTAAGCTGTCTAAAGACGACGCCCCCATCGGGCGCACCACGAGGAGCCCCCCATGATCAGAAGCACCCTGCTCGCCCTGGTACTGGCCCTGTTCGCCGGCGCCGCAGCCGCCGGTTCCTGTCCCCTGCGCATGGGCAACATCGACCAGGCCCTGGCCTCGGGCGACCACGCCTCCCTCAGCGAAATGCAAATGAACAAGGTCAAGGAACTCCGGGACAAGGGCGAGATGCTCCACAACAACGGCCAGCACGGCGCCTCGGTGGAGACGCTGATGAAGGCCGAGAAGATGCTGGGCATCGCCCAGTAGCCAACACCTGCGGGCCGCGCCGCCCCCGCGGCGCGGCCCCGAAGAACGCCCGCGATCCGTCAACGGCTCCACCCGACAGCCCGGCCCCTGTCTCCATGCCCCGCTTTACCGAGTCCCGGACCATAGTACTGCCCCGGGAACCCCTGTTCGACCTGCTGCTCGATATTGAGCATTATCCGCAGTTCGTGCCCGGATACGTCAGCGCACGGGTGCTGGAACGCGGCCCCGACTGGCTGCGGGTGCACCAGGAGGTGGGCCTGGGGCGGATGCGCGAGCGCTTCCACTCCACCGCCCGCTACCTCAGACCCGAGTGGATCGAGATCCGCGCCGAGGAAGGCCCGTTCCGCAGCATGCTGACCCAATGGCAGCTGCAGGCGCTGGAGCCGTTCCGCACCCGGGTGGAGCTGGAACTGGACTGGCAGCTGCGCTCGCGGGCCGCCGGCCTGCTGGCCCGCCCCTGGCTCGCTCAGTGGCGGCGGCGCATGCTGGACGCCTTCCTGCGCCGGGCGACGGAGCAGGTGGCCTGAGGGGGACCGGGCAAGGCTTCCGCGCCGGCACGTAGGGTGGGTGGAGCGCAGCGAAACCCACCATCTTCGGGCAGTGCTGAGGACTGAGGACTGAGCGGGACTTCGGCGGCGCTTCGGCCAGGGCAAGGCGCCCGGCGCAATCAGCCGAAGATGCCGGATGCGCTTCGCTTATCCGGCCTACGCGGGCTCTGGCCTGGCGCCTGCCGAAGGGCGTAGGCCGGATAAGGCGCGCCAGCGCCGCATCCGGCGTCTTGTTCTTCGCGACCACGGTGATAGGGGTCGGGAACGCGTAACGCCTCCCCGCGACCCGCGTTCATCTATGGCTGGATCCCCGGCGGCGTCCCCAAGCTCAGACGACCTTCACCTCCACCAGCGGCTCGCGGTCCGGCCCGGTCACGTGCACGGCGCAGGCGATGCAGGGGTCGAAGCTGTGGATGGTGCGCAGGATCTCCAGGGGCTGCTCCGGGTCATGCAGCGCCTGGCCCCGCAGGGACGCCTCGTAGGGGCCCTCCTGGCCTTGGGCGTCCCGGGGCCCGGCATTCCAGGTGGTGGGCACCACCGCCTGGTAGTTGTCGATGCGCCCGTCCTCGATACGCACCCAGTGACACAGCGCGCCCCGGGGAGCCTCGGTGAATCCCGCCCCCTGGGCCCTGCGGGGCCAGCTGGAGGGCTCCCACAGGTCGGGGTTGTGGGTGCGCACGTCGCCGGCCCGGATGTTGGCCATGAGAGTGTCGTACCAGACCGACATCTGGTCGGCGAGCAGCTTGGTCTCCAGGGTGCGGGCGGCGGTCCGGCCCATGGTGGAGAACAGCGCCTCCACCGGCAGATCCAGCTGCCTGAGGCTGCTGGCCACCAGCTCACGGGTGGGTTCGTGGCCGCTGGCATGCAGCATCAGCACCCGGGCCAGGGGCCCGACCTCCATGGCCCGGCCCTTCCAGCGCGGCGCCTTCAGCCACGAGTAACTGGCGTTCACGTCCAGATGCTCGAAGGGCGGCTGGGGGCCGGTGTAGTCCAGGCGGGTCTCCCCGTCATAGGGGTGCAGGCCCTGGTCCTTGCCGACGCTGTAGTCGTACCACGAGTGGCTCACGAACTCCTGGATCTGATCCGCGGCGTGCACGTCCAGCTCGTGGATAGTGGAGAGATCCCGGTCCAGGATCACCCCCCGGGGGATGAGCTGGCGCGCCGGGTCGGAGGAGCCGTCCTCGGGGAAGTCCCCGTAGGTGAGGAAGTTGCCCACCCCCTCGCCGCGACCGCGGCCGAACCAGTCCTTGTAGAAGGAGGCGATGGCGAGGGTGTCGGGCACGTAGACCTGGTCCACGAAGCGCTTCATTTCGTCGATCAGGCCGGCCACCCGGGACAGCCCGGTCATGTTCACGGCGGTGCTGCCGGTGCCCTCGCCGGAGTGCACGCTGATGGCCGACGGCGCACCCCCGACGAGGAAGTTTGGATGGGGGTTCTTGCCGCCGAACAGGGTGTGCAGCTTGGCCACCTCCCGCTGCCAGCCCAGGGCGTCCAGGTAGTGGGCCACCGCCATCAGGTTCGCCTCCGGCGGCAGCTGGTAGCCCGGGTGGCCCCAGTAGGCGTTGGCGAAAATGCCGAGCCGGCCGCTCTCCACCAAGGTCTTCACCTGCTTCTGGACGTCGGCGAAGTGCCCGGGTGAGGACCTGGGATAGCCCGAGATGGACTGGGCCAGCTCGGAGGTGGCCTTGGGGTCCGCCTTCAGGGCCGAGACCACGTCCACCCAGTCCAGCGCGTGCAGGTGGTAGAAGTGCATCACGTGGTCGTGGACGAACTGGGCGCCGATCATCAGGTTGCGGATCAGATTGGCGTTGGGCGGGATGGGATAGTCGAGGGCGTCTTCGACGGCCCGCACCGAGGCGATGCCGTGCACCAGGGTGCACACCCCGCAGATGCGCTGGGCGAAGGCCCAGGCGTCGCGGGGATCACGCCCCTGCAGGATGATCTCGATGCCGCGCACCATCTGCCCGGAGCTGGAGGCCCGGGTGATGGTGCCCCCCTCGGTCTCCGCCTCGATACGCAGGTGGCCCTCGATGCGGGTGACCGGGTCGACGACGACGGTGTGGCTTGCCATGGCTCGCTATTCCCTGGCCAGGTGGTCGGCGATGATCTCGAGCAGGCTGTGGGGCGTGGTGCGCCACTCGAAATGGCGTTGGGCGTCGGCGAAGGTCTCCCGGCAGTCGGAGCAGCTGGTGACCAGGGCGTCGGCACCGGTGGCGTCGATCTCCCGCAGCTTGGGCTCCAGGGCCCGATAGCGCAGGGGCCGCGCGCGCTCGATGTCGAACACGCCACCGCCGCCGGTGCAGCAGAAGCTGAACGCCTGGTGGTTCTCGAGCTCCCGCAGTTCCACGCCGAGGGCCGCCAGCAGCTTGCGGGGCGCCTCGCCCACGCCGCCCTTGCGCACCAGCTGGCAGGGGTCGTGGAAGGCGACGCTGGTGTCCTCCAGGGGGGCGAGCTTCAGCCGGCCCTGCTCCAGCGCCTCGGCCAGGAACTCGGTGATGTGCAGAACCCGGAATGGCAGCGGCGCACCGCACAGCTCGGCGGCCTCCCAGCGCAGGGCGTAGTAGGCATGGCCGCATTCGGGCACCACCACGGTGCGGGCGGCGCAGTCCTGCGCCTGGGCCACGATGCGTCCGCTGATGGCACGCTGGCGCTCCCGGCTGCCGGCGTAGTAGCCGTAGTTCTCCGCCACCAGGGCCGCAGAGCGGAACGTGCAGTCGGCTCCGAGGTGGGCCATCACCCGGGCCAGGGCCGCCACCGCCTGGGGCCGGTGCTCCAGATCGCTGCCGGGCACGCAGAGCAGGATCTCGGCGCGCTCGCGGTCCAGGGGGATGTCCACGCCGTACTCCGCGGCGATGGCCGCCAGCCGCTCCCGGTAGGGCTCGGCTGCGGCCTCGGGCTGGCCGGTGCGGGCCTGATGTTCGGACTTCTCCGCCAGCTCCCTCGGTGCAAGGCCGGCCTCGAACAGGCCGCGCCGCGCCTGCTCGATGAGCGCCGTCACGTCGATGCCCATGGGACAGATCAGGCTGCAGCGCCCGCACAGGTTGCAGCTGTCGTAGAGCAGGTGCTGCCAGCGCTCCAGCTCCGCCTGGGTCACCGGGCGCTTCAGGCCCAGCAGCCGGAACAGCGGCGCGAAGGCGCCAGCCTCGCGCCGGTAGGCCTGCTTGAGCGGCTCCACCTTGAGAATGGGGGTGTACTCGGCGTCCTCGGTGGCGATGTAGAAGTGACAGGCCTCGGCGCACATGCCGCAGTGGATGCAGGAGTCCAGGCGCATGGCGTTGAGGGCGCCGAAATCGGCGTAGAAGCTTGCCATGGCGCCGGCGAGCCGGGCGGCCTCGTCGAGGTTGCCCTGACGGTCGGCGCTGGAGGTATGGACGCTCATCGGGCCGCCCCCTTCCTGGCCAGCAGGTAACCGTTGAAGAACCGGGAGGGGAAGAACCAGAAGGCGTGCATCAGCTTGCCGAACGGGAACCAGACCAGCAGGGCGTTGAAGCTCAGGATGTGCACCGCCAGCAGGGTCTCGTAGCGACCGCCCACGTGGTAGACGGCAAGCAGCCCGGTGACCACCACCGCCAGGGTGATGATCAGGCTGAAGTAGTCGTCGAAGTTCGACAGCCGGCGCAGCACCGGGTAGGAGACCCGGCGGATCAGCACCGCCAGCATCAGCGCCAGGGTGAGCACGGCGGTCACATGGATGACCGCCGCCGGCAGCGCCGGCCAGGAGAAGCCGAACAGGCTCTCCCAGAACAGGATATGGGGCGTGCCGGCGAACAACAGGATGAACAGCCCGATGTGGTAGCTGTAGCCCAGGGTCTCGCCGTAGCCGGTGCGGCCGATGAACTCCCGCTGGGGCCAGGAACGGCTGCCGATCACCGCGAGGCCGTGCAGGGCAGCCTGCTCCCGGGACTCCCGGGGCTCACTGCGGTGGCGCTGCCAGTTGAGCAGCAGCACCGCCCCCAGGCGCCAGAGCACGCCCAGGCAGAACACCGCCAGCGCCACCTCCAGCGCCGGTCCGCGGGCAAATTCCAGCAGGCTCATGACTCGCCCTCCCCTGGATAGTCGCTGCGCAGATGGGCCCGGCGCTTGTGCCGGGCCAGCGCCGCCGCGCCGGCACCCAGGGCGGCACCGAGCACGGCGCCGGCGGCGATGCGCCCGCCGCCGGGCAGCAGGCTGGCGGCGATGGGCTGGTAGAAGCCGCCCCGGTCCCAGAAGTCCGGCTCGGAGCAGCCGAGGCAGGGATGGCCGGACTCGATGGGGAAGCTGGTGCCCTCGTTCCACTTCTGGGTGGCGCAGGCGTTGTAGGTAACCGGCCCGCGGCAGCCCAGCTCGTACAGGCACCAGCCGTTGCGCGCCCCCTCGTCGTCGAAGCTGTGGGCGAATTTGCCCTGGTCGTAGAACGGCCGCCGGTAGCAGCGGTCGTGGATGGAGTTGCCGTAGAAGGCCAGCGGCCTGTTCAGATGATCCAGCTCCGGCAGGCTGCCCATGGCGATGACGTGGGTCAGGGTGGCGGTGATCACCGCCGGGATGGGGGGACAGCCGGGCACGTTGACCACCGGCTTGCCGGTGACCAGCTCGCTGATGGGCCGCCCGCCGGTCGGGTTGGGGGCGGCAACGGGGATGCCGCCGAAGGCCGCGCAGGTGCCCACCGAGACCACCGCAAGCGCCCCGGCGGCGGTTTCTTCCAGCAGCTGCAGGGCGGACTTGCCGCCGATCATGCAGTAGGCGCCGCCGGCACCATCGGGGACGGAGCCGTCCACCAGCAGCAGGTACTCGCCCCAGTTGTCCTCCATGGCCTGCTGCCGGGCCGCCTCGGCGGCATGGCCGGCGGCGGCCATCAGGGTCTCCTGGTAGTCCAGCGAGATGGTGTTGAACAGCAGGTTCTCCACGGAAGGCGAAAACGACCGGGTCAGGGACTCGGCGCAGCCGGTGCACTCCTGGAACGGCATCCACAGCACCGAGGTGCGCCGGGCGCCGGCGAGCTGCTGGGCCATCACCGGCCCCATGGAGGGGGGCAGGGCCAGCATCGATGCCACCGCCGCGCAGTACTTGAGGAAAGTGCGGCGGCCGACCCCCTGGGCGGCCAGCCGTTCGCCGATGGTGGGAGACGGGCCTGGGCTCATGGGATGTTCTCCTCGGCGTCAGCGGCGAGCGCCCGCAGGCGGGCCAGGGCCTGTTCCATGTCGGCGGGCTGGGCGGTGACGATCTCCGGCACCCGGGCCACCTCGATGAGCTCGGTCAGCAGCTGGCCATCGGCATCCCGGTGCTCCACCCACCAGACACCGGCGATAGCGGTCTCCCGGACCCGGGAGCCGCCCGCCAGTTCCAGGCGGATGTCCACCTCGCCCTCCCCCAGCGCCTCCCGCAGGCCCAGCCGGTCCACCGGCCCCAGCGGCAGGCTGCCCAGGTCGACGGCACCCGGGGCGCCCTCCGACAGCAGGCGCTGCAGCAGTTGGGCGATCTCGGTGAGAAGAGTGCGGGTGCCGGCGGACAGCGGTGGGTCGGCCGCAGGAAGGCGCTGCTGGATCGCAGCGGGGCGGGCCGGGCTCACCCCAGCCACTCCGCCAGCAGGGCGCGGACCCGCACGCAGGCCTCGAAGACTCCCTGCGCCACCGGCTCGCTGGTCCGCAGGCCCCAGCCGATGCGGCCCGGCTGGATGCCCACCAGGGCCCGGTGCCGGGGCAGGCTGCGGCGCAGGGCAGCGATCTGCAGCAGATCTCCCAGGTTCACCTCATGGACGCTGCGCCCGCCCGCGGCCAGGAAGTTGTCCAGGGCGGTGCCCCGAAACACCCGCACCGTGCCGGGACGAGCGCCCAGGTCGGCGGCATCCAGCGCCACCAGGATCTCGGCGGCCTCGATCCACTCCAGCAGGGCGAAGCTGTGGGTGCCGCCGTCCACCAGGGCGACTCCGTCGGGGAGTCCGCCACCCTCAAGCTGGTGCAAGGCGTGGATGCCGGCCCCTTCGTCCGCCAGCAGGCTGTTGCCGAGGCCGAGCACCAGTGCGGCTGACGGGACGGGCGCCACCATCCTGGCCGGATGCCAGGACTCTCCTCCAGTGTCATGGAGCATTCGCGGGCTCCGGCGTTCTTATTAGGCGTTACTTACGTAAAGAGAATCACAGGGGGACCACAGGCGACATGATTCAGGTCAATACCCTACGGCCCATAGTTCCTGAAAGGGTGTAGGCCATGGCTGACAGGAGGGGACCGAGCACTGCAGCCGCCGGGGACGGCGGCAGGGGAAGCGCCATCGCCCCCTCAGGGCGCGGCTGGGTAGCCTGTCGGTTGCTCCTGGCAACCGACAGGCGGCCGGGCCGCGGCCCCCGTGGGCTGAGATGTCGGCTGCCAAGAGCAGCCGACCTACCGGCTATCTGCGTGGATCTGTGTTCATCTGCGGCTGACGCTCACGGCCAACCGCGTGCCCCAAACGCCGGCTTATGGGCAGGCATGAGGGCGGGCAGCCTTGATCAGTTGTCCAGGCCCGCCTCGGCCATGGCCACGGCGCGGAACAGGGCCCGGCCCTTGTTACGGGTCTCCTCCCACTCCAGCCGGGGCTGGCTGTCGTGGACCACGCCGCCGCCGGCCTGGACGTGGACCCGGCCGTCCTTGAGCACGGCGGTGCGGATGGCGATGGCGGTGTCCAGGTTGCCAGACCAGGAGAGGTACCCCACCGCGCCGCCGTAGACCCCCCGCTTCACCGTCTCCACCTCGTCGATGATCTCCATGGCCCGGATCTTGGGCGCCCCGGTCAGCGTGCCGGCCGGGAAGGCGGCCCGCAGCACGTCCATGGGGCCGAGACCCTCGCGCAACTCGCCGGTGACGTTGGAGACAATGTGCATGACGTGGGAGTAGCGCTCGATGCTCATGCGGTCGGTGACCCGCACGCTGCCGGTGCGGGCCACCCGGCCCACGTCGTTGCGGCCCAGGTCGATGAGCATCAGGTGCTCGGCGAGCTCCTTGGGGTCGGCCAGCAGTTCCTGTTCCAGCGCCTGGTCCTGGGCGGCAGTGGCGCCCCGGGGGCGGGTCCCGGCGATGGGCCGCACGGTGACCTCGCCGTCCTCCAGGCGGGCCAGGATCTCCGGCGAGGAGCCGGCGATCTGGAAATGCTGCAGGTCCAGGAAGAACAGGTAGGGGGAGGGATTGGTGCAGCGCAGGGCGCGGTACAGGTCCAGGGGACGGCCGTGGTAGGGGGCGGTCATGCGCTGGGAGGGCACCACCTGCATGCAGTCGCCGTCGACGATGTAGCGGCGAATGCGCTCCACCACCCCCTCGTAGGCCTCGCGAGTGAAGTTCGACGAGAAGTCCTCCTCGGCCACCTCCCGCGGGGCCTGACCCGGGCCGTACCCGGACACCCCGGCCCGCAACCGATCGGCGAGCTCCCCGAGCCGGGCCTGGGCCCGCTGGTAGCTGCCGGATTCGCCCGGGTCGGCGTGCACCACCAGGTAGAGGCGACCGGCCAGGTTGTCGAACACCACCACCTCGTCGGCCACCAGCAGCAGGATGTCCGGCACGTCCAGGGGATCGGCGTTCGGGCAGGGGCCCAGGCGCGGCTCCACGTAGCGCACGGTGTCGTAGCCGAAGTAGCCCACCAGCCCCCCCAGGAAGCGGGGCATGTGGGGGAAGTCCGGGGACGGGGCGGCCCGCACCCGGGCGTGATAGGCCTCGATCCAGGCCAGCGGGTCCGGCGCCTCGGCCTGCTCCAGGACGTCGCCGTGCTCGCGCACCGTGATGCGGTGGCCGCGCACCTCAAGCCAGCGGCGGCACGGCAGGCCGATGATGGAGTAGCGGCCCCACTTCTCGCCGCCCTGCACCGACTCGAACAGGAAGCTGCAAGGGCCGGCGGCCAACTTCAGGTAGGTGGACAGGGGGGTGTCCAGGTCCGCCAGGACCTCCCTGACCAGGGGCACGCGGTTGTAGCCCTCGTCGGCGAGGGCCTGGAAGCGGGATAAATCCATGGGTTCTGCGAGCCGGGTCAGCCGCGGCGCCCCGGAGCCGGCTCGGGCCGCCGGTTCATGCTGCCTGCTCCAGGGCGCCGGGCAGCGCCAGCAGGCTCTCCAGTATCAGGTCCGGCCCGGCCGCGGCAATGTCGTCGCCGTGATTGTAGCCGTAGGGCACGCAGGCCACCGGCATGCCGGCGGCGCGGGCGGCGCGCACGTCGTTGTCGGAGTCACCCACCATCAGCGCCGCGCCCGGCGCCACCCCGCACTGCTCGGCCGCCAGCAGCAGCGGACCCGGGTCGGGCTTACGTTGGGGCAGGGTGTCGCCGCTGACCACAGCATGGAAGTACCGGCGCAGCCCCAGGTCGGCCAGCAACGGCATGGTGAAACGGGCCGGTTTGTTGGTCACCACGGCGAGCGGCAGACCCCGCAGTTGCAGCTGCTCCAGGGCTTCAGTGACCCCCGGGTAGGGCCGGGTGCGTTCCACCAGGCAGCCGGCATAGTGCCCGAAGAAGATCTCCAGGGCGGGCTCCAGCTCATCGGCCTCCAGCCGGCCATCGAGCCACCCGGTGAGGGCCCGCTCCACCAGCCGGCGGGCACCGTTGCCCACCCAGTCGCGCACCCGCTCCTCGCCGACGGATTCCTGCCCGAGATCCCGGAGCATGCGGTCTACTGCCAGCGCCAGGTCGGGGGCACTGTCCACCAGCGTGCCGTCCAGGTCGAACAGCACCGCCTGCACCGCGGTCTGGATCATTGCGCTTTCTCCAGCGCCCGGCGCATGGCGCCGACCGCTTCCGTGTAGTCGTCGGCGCCGAAGATGGCCGAGCCGGCCACAAAGGTGTCGGCCCCGGCCCGGGCCGCCGCCGCAATATTGTCGGCCCGGATGCCGCCATCCACCTCCAGGCGGATCGGCCGGCCGCTGTCCCGGATGCGCGCGGCCACCGCCGCGATCTTGTCCAGCGCCCCGGGAATGAAACTCTGGCCGCCGAAACCGGGGTTCACCGACATCACCAGGATCAGGTCCAGATGGTCCATGACGTGGTCCAGCCACGCCAGCGCAGTCGCCGGGTTCAGGGCCAGGCCGGGCCGGCAGCCGCTGTCCCGGATCAGGGTCAGGGTCCGGTCCAGGTGCTCGGTGGCCTCCGGGTGCACGGTGATGCCCGTCGCCCCCGCCTCGGCGAACTCCGGGATCAGCCGGTCCACGGGTTTGACCATCAGGTGGGCATCGATCTCCGCGCTCACGCCGTGCCGCCGCAGCGCCCGACACACCAGGGGGCCGAAGCTCAGGTTGGGCACGTAATGGTTGTCCATCACGTCGAAGTGCACCCAGTCGGCACCAGCGGCCAGCACCTGGTGGACCTCTTCACCCAGCCGTGCAAAGTCGGCAGACAGGATGGACGGGGCAATCTTGAACTCGCGCATGGGAGACCGCAGACTCGGCTGGCAACCAGCCCTCGACTGTAACCTAAGCCCGGTTTTTTTTCAGCCGGCACACGGGAGTGCCCCTTGGCCGTCACGCTTGCCCTGCTGAGTGCCCTGCACGTGGTTGCTGCGGTGATCTGGGTCGGCGGGATGTTCTTCGCCTACGTCTGCCTGCGGCCCGCGGCCCGCGTGCTGGCGCCGCCGGACCGTCTGGCCCTGTGGCGCGGCACCCTGCGCCGGTTCCTGCATATCGCGGGGGGCGCCGCCGCCGTGTTGCTGGTATCCGGCTACGCCCTGGGCGGCCTGCTCTACGGCGGGCCGGCGAATTTCCCGGCGTTCGTGCATGTCATGCACGCCCTGGCCTGGCTCATGACCGCCCTGTTCGCGCTGGTGTACTTCGGGCCCTTCCGGCGCCTGGCGCAGGCCCTGGACCGGGAAGATACGCCCGCTGCGGCGACCGCCCTCGATGGGGTCCGCAAGGTGGTGGTGGGCAACCTGGTGCTGGGGCTGCTAGTGGTTCTGAGCGCATCGGCTGGCCGTTTCCTCGGCCTGTGAGCTGTCCCGCCGGGTGCGGGCCGCGCGGCCTGGGATGCCTGCTGAAGCCCGCGGTGGGGGCTTGATCCGGCACGGCGACCTGCCCGGCACGCCTTTACGGTTTTCGCTGGATCGGTCTGTCATGCACGCAGCCTCAGCGGAATCCCCGCGCCTCCCGGATCTGGTCATAGGCCCGGCGGATGGCCTGGGTGCGTTCCTGAGCCGCCTTCAGGGCATACTCGTCAGCGCCCTGGGCCAATACCCGGTCCGGATGGTGCCGGGCGAGAAGCCGTCGGTAAGCCTGGCGCACGGCCTGGGGTTCGGCCTCCGGCGCCAGGCCCAGTTCCCGGTAGCTGGCCTGCAGTGGGCTGTGTTTCGGCCCGGGCCGACTGCCCGCCGACCTGGACTGCCCAAGCAGCGCCGCCAGGCGCTCGGCGGAGAACCCCAGCGCCGCCGCCACGTCTTCCAGCACCCGGCGCTGGCCGGGGGACAGGGCCCCGTCCGCCAGGGCCACCGTCGCCAGCCTGCGAAGCAGGCGCTCCGCCGGGTCACCGCGCCGGCCCCAGGCCCGGCACAGGCTCCGCGCCAGCTGGCTGAGGGGGAAGTCCCGTTGCTTGCCTCTCTGGAAGACCCGCACCGCCTGGCGGCGGGCAGCGGGTTCAAGGCCGAGTTCGTCCATCAGCCCGGTGGCGCGGGCGATGGCTGCCTCGCTTACCCGGCCTCGGGCCTTGGCCACCCGCCCGGCTGCAGCGAACAGCAGCGTCAGCTGGCGGCGCTCCAGGACCGAGGCACAGCCGCGGCCCCAGTCACCGGTGCGTGCAGCATAACGGCGGTGCCCCAGATCCGCGGCGATGCCCAACACCAGGCCCAGAGCCAGCCCGGGCAGGCCGCCCAGGGCGGCGCCCAGCAGCGGACCCGCCAGCCGCCCCCAGAGGTAGCGCAATCCAACGCCCCGCAACTGGATACGCTCTGTGGAGAGTCGGCTCATGCAAACCCCACCCGCCAGGAGTCTGCCGGACTTAGGCTGCCAGGCAATGGCCGCCGGCCCGGCGCGCCGGCGGCAGAAGCAGGTTAGCGCACCAGGGCCGGCGCCGCACCGGAGCCCATTGCGGGTGGAGATGCCAATTTCGGCCCCAAGCCGCAGGGGCGTCTGTCACCGCCACCCGGAGCAGCCGGCGGGCGGGCGTGGGACCGAAAACTCGATGAAAGGGGCGGGGCGCTCCCTGCCCCGTAAACGGGCTTCTCCTGCCCATTGCATCGCTACGCCGAGGGGTGACGTCTCTGTCCTGTCAGGGGAAGGTGGCAGTGCTCGGCGGCACGATGGGCCTGGGCCCGCGTGTGCAAAGGCTCTGCATCCGCCGCGCGGCCCGGCCCGGGGCGACGGATGCCGTGTCAGGACCGGGGCGTTCCCTGCCCCGAAGACTGGCGTCCAGTGCCAGTCGCAGTGCCACGCCGAGGGGTGATATCCATATCCTGTCAGGAGGAGGTGGCAGTGCTCGGTAGTGCGCCCCGGAACGAACACGGGAAGGCGCACGGCGGCCGGCCATGCGGCCGGCCACGGCTGTAGGAGTGGGGCGTTCCCTGCCCCTGAAACGGGCGTCCGCTGCCCGTTGCATTGCCACGCCGAGGGGTGACATCCGTGTCGGGGGGGGGTGTGGCAGTGCTCGCTGGCGCGCGGCTGCGCTCGCACGCCCTGGCCCACACTGGTCCGCTTGGACCAATCCGGGCGCTGTTGTAAGACCGGGGCGTTCCATGCCCCTGAAACGGGCGTCCGCTGCCCGTTGCATTGCCACGCCGAGGGGTGACATCCGTGTCGGGGGGGGGTGTGGCAGTGCTCGATGCGGTGCGCCCGTAGCCGCACCGTTGTCGGGGTCGCTGCCCGCACCGGGGCACTCGCCCGACGCCGGCAGCGAAAAAAAGGAAGGGGCGTTCCGTGCCCCGAGGCTGGGCATCCACTGCCCATCGCATCGCCACGCCGAGGGGCGACATCCATGTCGTGTCAGGAGGGGGTGGCAGTGCTCGATATGCGGCCCGCTGCGGGCCGCCAAAGGATCCGAGGCGGCAGCAAGGGGTTGGACCCGCCGCCCGGGGAGCAGCGTGATGGCCGCTCGGATTCTCATGTCAGCCGATCTCCGGCGGCGTGTAGCCGGCATCCAGGGCGGCGCCGGCCTCCACCACGGCCCGCTCCAGCTCGGCCAGCGGCTGAGGCGGAGAGAGCAGGTATCCCTGCACTTCGAGGGCGCTCCAGCGGCGCACGAACTGGAGCTGGCGGGCCTGCTCGATACCCTCCGCGGTGACGGCCAGATCCAGGCTCTCGGCCATGGCGACGATGGCCCGCACCAGGGCACAGTCGCCCTGGTCCACCGGCACGCCCATCATGAAGCTGCGATCAATCTTCAGCCGGTGCACCGGCAGGCGGCGCAGGTACGCCAGGGAGGAGTAGCCGATGCCGAAGTCGTCCAGAGCAATGGACACACCCATGCCGCCGAGCTTGGCCAGGGCATCCTGCGCCGGGGCGCTGGTCTCCATCAGCAGCCCCTCGGTGATCTCCAGCTCAAGGCGCTCCGGGGCCAGGCCGGCGGCCGACACAGCCCTGCTGACCCGGCGCGGGAATACGGCGTCGCGCACCTGCAGAGGCGAGACGTTGACCGCCACCCGCAAGTCCTCCCCCAGGGTCTGCTGAATGCGCCGGAGATCCCGGCAGGCGGTCTCCAGGACCCACTCGCCCACCGGCACGATGAGCTTGGTCTCCTCCAGCAGGGGAATGAACTCCGTGGGCGGGATGAGTCCCTGCTCGGGATGGCGCCAGCGAAGCAGCGCCTCGAGCCCGGCGAGACGGCGGTCGCCGACGGCGAACTGAGGCTGGTAGAACAGCTCCAGCTGCTCGCGCTCCAGGGCATGGCGCAGCTCGGTCTCGCGGCGCAGGCGGTCCGGCAGGGTGCCCTGCATGGCCGCGCTGTAGACCGCCATGCCGTTGCCACCGTGGGCCCGGGCGCGAAACAGGGCCACTTCGGCATCGCAGAACAGCAGATCCGCGTCCCGATGGCCGTCGCTGCATAACGCCATGCCCAAGCTGGCGGTCATGAAGAGTTCGCGTCCGTCCACGAACACGGGCGCGGCGATGCGCTCCAGCAGCGTCCGGGCCAAGTCCCTGGCAGGCTCCCGGCCGGTGCCTTCCAGCAGCACCCCGAACTCGTCGCTGCCGATGCGGGCCAGGGTGTCACCGGGATCCAGGCCGGCCGCCAGCCGCTCGGCAATCTCGCACAACAGGCGGTCGCCGCCCCGCTGGCCCAGGGTTTCGTTACACCGGCTGAAGCGGTCCAGGTCCACCACAAACAGGGCCACGGACTCGCCCAGGCGCCGGGAGCGGATCAGCGCCTGGCGCGCCCGGTCCATGAACAGCTCCCGGTTGGGCAGGCGGGTGGTGGCATCGAACTGGCTCAGGTAGCGGATGTGGGCTTCGCGCCGGCACTCCTCGCTGACGTCGCGCAGCTGCAGCAGCAGCAGGGGGGACGGACCGGCGTAGTCCAGGTGGCTTATGGTGACTTCGGCGTGCAGGCCACCCCCACCGGCCTGGCCCACGAAGGTTGACAGGCGCTGCTCCTCGCCGGAGGCGGCGCAGTGGGCCAGCGCCTGGATCAGGGCGGGGCGCTCCGGGTCACCCGAGCCCGCGCCAATCAGAGTTTCTACCGGGGTACCGGCGATCCGCTCCCGGCCGCGGTTCAGAAGGCTCGCTGCAGCGCAGTTCGCGTAGCGCACCAGGCGCTGCTCGTCCACCAGCAGCAACGCCACTGCGGCGGACTCGACGATGTCCTGGTAGGGCAGCAGGCCGGTGACCCCGGTGAGCCTGGGCTCAGGCCGCTCAGCCGGGCTGAGGCACACCGCCACGACCGAGGGGTCGGCGGCTCCCGGCCGCACGGTCACCGCGAGCTCCCGCGGGCCGCCGGCGCCGGTCAGCCACAGCAGGGGAAGGGGCGCGGCCGTGGTCTTCCCGGGGTCCAGAAGGGGCTGCAGAGAGCCGCCGCTGCCGGGAGCCAGCAGCTGGGCCAGGGGCTGGCCGACCACCTGGTCGGCGCACCGGTCCAGGCGCTGGAGGAACCCCCAATCGGCCTCCAGCACCAGCCCGTCGCCACGCCGGACCCGCAGACCAGGGCCTGCGGCGTCCTGGCAACCGGCTGCCTTTGCCGCCCGCATCAGCATTGCGACGCTACCGCTGCGCTCTGCGGCAGGGAGCGTGATACTCGATTACCCACTGCTCGGAGCCTACGGCATCGCCCTGCTCCGGGTCGGCGGGCAGCGGGTAGAAGCCGTACACGCCGCGGCCGCTGCGCACCTGGGTTCCCCGGCGCCAGTCCAGGGGCACCACGGTGGCCGATCCCGGCACCGGAGCCGAGCCGGACTGCTCTGCCCCCGGCCAGGACTGGGAGTTGCCGGTGTCCGTGCCCGGCTCCAGCAGCACGTAGTCAAAGGCCTCGTCCGCCGCGTCCATCAGTTCGCCGGCCTCCGCCTCGTCCGCGCAGAAAGTGACATCCCACAGCCGACTGGCCGCGAGGCCGTCAAACAGGGCGTGGGTCTGGGCTGCCCGGCCGATCACTAGCAACTTCATGCCGCACCTGCCATCTGCTGCTCCTCGAAGCGCTGGGCCACCCGGGCGTACATCCGCTCCATCTGGCCCTCGGAGACCTCGACCCGGCAGGCCACCGACAGCACCTTGCCGACGCGGGTCGCCACTCCATCGCCGAACCGCTCCATGTGCAGGCCCGCCCCCACCAGCATCCGCTCCACGGCGACGCTGGTGGCCATCACGAATTCGCGCACTCCCTGCTCATGGGCGACCTGGAATCCGGTATCGAGCAGGGCCAGGGTCGCCTCGTTGCAGGTGGCCTGGACCCGCGCATCGCGGTCGGGCGGCTCCACCGCAAAGCGGGAGACCTCCCAGACGTCGCTGGCGCAGGGGGCGGATTCGCCCCGCAGCAACTGGGGAAACACGTCCCTCAGCATGTAGGGACCCACGGTCGGCAGCAGGCGCGACGATGCGATCACCCGACGCCCCGGCAGGCAGGCCGCCACATGCATCGGATCGATCTCATCGTAGAAATCGAACTCCATACCGCCGATGCTGGAAACCTCCCAACCCAGCCGCTGCCGGAACACCCGGTGGCGGAATCGGTACAGGGCGTGCAAGAGGCCGGTGTCGAAGCCGCCCTCTGATGGTCTTCCCACTACGATTTCCGGTTTCATGATTTCGGCATCCCCCAATTCGTCCCGTAGCCAGTAGACCGCGCTGCGCCAGGCGGCGGAACTGTAAGGTCTTACAGGCCTCCGCTGGCGCAGGGCGCCGATACAGGGGATACCGACAGGGCGTGGGGTCTGACCGTTGGAGGGCGCCGGTGGCGTGCCCGGTGCAGGCACGCATGCGCCGCCAGCCGCGGCGCTGGCTGCTCCGGGCCCACCCCGCCCGCAGCAGTGCCGCCGACTGCGCGCGCTGCCCTGGAGGCTCCCTGCGAGCCCCGCCACCCTTGAGGAAAAGCTGCGGTCAGCCCAGCTGGGGTTCGATCAACCCCTGGGAGATGGCGCGTGCGACGGCCTGCTGGCGGCTCGATACGTCGAGCTTCTGCATGACGTTCTGGAGGTGGAATACGACGGTGCGCTCGGAAATGCCGAGAATCTGAGCGATCTCCCAGGAGGTCTTGCCCTCCGCGGACCACAGCAGGCATTCCTGCTCCCGGGCGGTCAGCCGCGGGCTGCGCGCAGAACTGCCCCCCCAGTTGACAAGACGGCAGGCCGCTTCGTGAACGTGAACCGACAACAGCATGAGGAAGGGCTGACTGTGCTGGATGTCCCGCCGGGCCACCGCCATCGACCGCTCGGTGGACAGGCTGAGCAGGCCGAGAACACCATGGGGGTCGCGGATCGGGACGCTCAAGCCGCTAACCAGCCCGTGGTCAGCCGCCTCCCGCATGACCTGCCTGCCGCACCGCTCCACCGCATCCGAACCCATCAGGTCGGCCCATACGGCGGGCCGGGCGCTGCGGGCGCAGTGGCGCACTGCCGGGTCGTAACGCAGGTAGCCGCGGCTCTGGTAGTGGTCCCGCCAGCCGTCGGGAAACCCGCTGATGACCAAGTTGAGAGGCTTGACCAGGGAACGCGGGAAGCTGGCGGCGTAGAAGAAGTGATCGAAGCCATACAGCCCGCAGATGGCAGAGCACAGGTCATGGATCTCCTCCATGCTGTGCGCCACCGAGCTCTCTTCGATCAGCCTGCCCAGTTCACCGTTCGACATGGACGTGCCCAGCTCCCGCAGAACGGCAGTCGCCCGTTGCACTACCACTTTATCCCACGCAGGCTACTGAAAACCGGCACTGAGTCACAGCCAATTCCGCCTGCCGGCCGCCGTCGCCAACTGACGCTGCACGCCAGACTGCCAGCCCTGCCAGCTATCCCTCCCCCAGCAGCACCAGGGCCGCGAAGTTGCAGGGCCGGTGGCGACTGTCGAGCTGCTCCCGCAGGATACCCGTCCAGGCGGTGCGGCAGGCCCCGGTCGAGCCCGGAAGGCACGCGATCAGCGTCCGGTTGGCCACTCCGGCCAGGGCCCGGGACTGCACCGTCGACGAACCGATCTCAGTCAGGGACAGGTGCCGGAAGGTTTCGCCGAAGCCCTCCACCTCCTGGTCGAACAACGGGCGCATCGCCTCGGGAGTGCTGTCCCGCGCGGTGAAGCCGGTCCCGCCGGTGGAGATCACCACCTGCACTTGCGGATCGGCAATCCAGCCGGAGACTATGGCGCGGATCCGGTAGACGTCGTCGGGAACGATCTGGCGGTCGGCCAGCACGTGGCCGGCCTCCTCCAGGGCCTGGCATAGAAAATCTCCGGAGCTGTCCTCCGCCAGCCCCCGGCTGTCCGAGATGGTAAGCACCCCCACTCGCAGGGGCATCAGGTGATCGACGGGTTGCATCATGGCCACCTCACGGGCGCAGCCTGATCGGCATCACTGCATTCTGATAAAGGCACCCCGACTGCGCCGGGACGGCGCACGGGGATTGACTTCCATGTGCCGCTGAACAATCCTGAGCCTGGCTTGTACAAGAGTTGGACAACATGCACGGACAACGCATCGCGGTGGTGGGGGGCGGAGTCGCCGGTCTCGGGGCAGCCTGGCTGCTGAGCCAGCATCACGAAGTCACTCTGATCGAGGCCAACGACTACGTCGGCGGTCACACCAATACAGTGGAAGTCCCCGGACCCGACGGTGAGCCGATGCCGGTTGACACGGGGTTCATTGTCTACAACGAGCCCAATTATCCGCTGCTCTCGGGCCTGTTCCAACACCTTGGCGTGGTGACCCGGGCCTCGGACATGTCTTTCGGGTTCTCCAGCGGCGACCCCGACCTGGAGTATGCCGGAGATAACCTGGCAACTCTATTCGGCCAGCGGCGTAACCTGGTGCGCCCGGCCTTTCTGGGCATGGTACGCGACATCCTTCGCTTCAACCGGGCTGCCCGGACGGCGCTCACAGAAGGCCTGGACCCTCGCCTCAGCCTGGAGGATTTTCTCCAGCGCCAGCGTCTGGGCGAAGCGCTGCGCCACCATTACCTGCTGCCCATGGCGGCGGCCATCTGGTCCTGCCCTCAGCAGCAGATGCTGGAGTTCCCGGCCGCAGCCCTGCTGCGCTTCTTCCACCAGCACGGACTGATCCAGCTCACGGGGCGGCCCCAGTGGCGCACGGTCTGCGGGGGCGGGCGCGCGTACGTGCGGCGCATGCTGCCGGCCCTGGCCCGGGCCGCCACCGGTACGCCGGTGCGCCGGGTAAGCCGTGACGGCGATGGCGTGCGCCTGCTGGGGGACGACGGCGAGCTCGGCCGCTTCGACGCGGTGGTGCTGGCAGCCCACGCGGACCAGACTCTGGATATGCTGGAACACCCGACGTCGCTGGAGCGCACCCTGCTCGGGGCCTTCCGCTACCAGCCCAACGAGGCCTGGCTGCACACCGACCCTGGGGCCATGCCCCGCCGGCGGCGGGTCTGGTCTTCCTGGAACCACATGAGCACCCGGGCCGGGGACGGCAGCCGGCCGGTCTCGGTCACCTACTGGATGAATCGCCTGCAGAGTCTCCCTGGAGAAACGCCCTACCTGGTCAGCCTCAATCCCACTGTCCCTCCTCGCCCGGAACGCACCCTGCGCCGTGTGGTCTACCAGCATCCGGTGTTCGACGGTGACGGGCTGCGCGCTCAGGCACTGCTGCCCCGCATCCAGGGGCGCGACCGGCTCTGGTTCTGTGGCAGCTACTTCGGCTACGGTTTCCATGAGGACGCCCTGCGCAGCGGCGCCGAGGTTGCACGCGCGCTAGGGGCGGCCCTTCCCTGGCGGGCCGCCCAGGCCGATGGCGGCGGAGAGCCCCGGGGAGAACTGGCGCCCGAGGGGGCTTGATGGAGCGGGACGGGACTCTTTACCACGGCTGGGTGATGCACCAGCGCCACGCCCGGCCCCGGGCCCGCTTCCGCTACCGGGTGTTCATGCTGTTGCTGGATCTGGACCGGCTGGACGAGCTGGAGCGCCGCTGCCGGCTGTTCGGGCACAACCGCCGCCGCCCGGTGGCATTCCACGACCAGGACCACGGTCCCAAGGACGGCTCGCCCCTGCGCCCCTGGATCGACGCCGTGCTGGCCCGCAACGACATCGACCTGGCAGGCGGCCGGGTGCGCCTGCTGTGTTACCCGCGGGTGCTGGGCCGGGCGTTCAACCCCCTCAGCCTCTGGTACTGCCAGCACGCCGACGGGAGCCTGCGGGCCGTGCTCTGCGAAGTGCGCAATACCTTTGGCGAGTGGCACGGCTACCTGCTGCACGATGACGGCCGGGCACTCGACTGGCCGGTGCGGGCGTCGGCGGCCAAGTGCTTCCACGTCTCGCCGTTCCTCCCGGACCGCGGACGCTACCGGTTCCGGCTCGCGGCGCCGGGCGCCGAGCTCAGCATCGGCATCCGCTACCAGGAGCCCGAGGGCCAGGAGCTCTCGGCGGTGCAATGGGGGCGGCGCCGGCCGCTCGATGATCGCAGCCTGGCCGCCGCCCTTGCCCGGCTGCCCTGGCTGGCCTTCACCGTGTGGGGCGGCATTCACTGGGAAGCCCTCAAGCTCTGGCTGCGGGGCGCCCGCTATCATCGAAAGCCCACCCCGCCCGCCGCGGAGATTACCGAATGAGCGTTCCTCCCTATGCCCTCGGCCGCCCTCGATCTGCCGGGCTGGGGCTGCGCCTGCTGCTGGGCCGGCTCAGCAGGCTCCGCCACGGGAGCCTGACAGTGGTTCTGCCCTCGGGCGAGCCGGTGGAGATTGCCGGCAGCGAGCCGGGACCGAGCGGCGTGATGCAGCTGCAGCGGCCCTGGGCGGTGAACCTGCGGGTCGCCTGGCGCGGCGTGCTGGGGCTGGGAGAGAGCTTCGTCGCGGGCGACTGGGACAGCCCGGAGGCCACTGCACTGCTGGCCCTGCTGGCAGCCAACGAGCAGGCCCTGCTGGGCACCACTGATGCCGGGCCGGGCCGCTGGAGCGCGAGGCTCGCGCACCGGCGCCGCCGCAATACCCGCCGCGGCAGCCGGCGCAACATCCAGGCGCACTACGACCTGGGCAACGACTTCTACCGCCTCTGGCTCGACGAGACCATGACCTATTCCGGGGCAGAGTTCGCCACCCCGGACCAGGACCTGGCCGCGGCACAGCGGCACAAGTACCGGCGCATCCTGGACGCGCTGGATCTGCAGCCCGGCCAGCGCCTGCTGGAGATCGGCTGCGGCTGGGGTGGCCTGGCCCTGGAGGCAGCCCGGCGCGGCGCCACGGTGACGGCCCTGACCCTGTCCCGGGAACAGCTCGCCTTCGCCCGGGCGCGCCTGGAAGAGGCAGACCTGGCGCACCGGGTGGAACTGCGCCTGCAGGACTACCGCGAGCTCACCGGCGAATTCGACGCCCTGGTGTCGGTGGAGATGCTGGAGGCGGTCGGTGAGGAATACTGGCCGCGCTACTTCCGCACCCTCCACGACCGGGTCCGGCCCGGCGGGCGGGTGCTGGTGCACGGCATTGTCATCCACCCGGACTGGTTCGAGGGATACCGGCGCAACCCCGACTTCATTCAGCGCCACGTGTTCCCGGGCGGCATGCTCCCGACCCGCGATCTGCTGGTGCAGGGGCTCGAGAGCGCCGGCCTCCGCCTTGAGGCCGAGACCGCCCTGGGCAGCCATTACGCGCGAACGCTGGCCCAGTGGCAGCGCCGGTTCGTCGCCCAGGCCGGCGCGGTGGCGGATCAGGGCTTCGAGCTGCGTTTCCGGCGCCTGTGGCACTACTACCTGGCCTACTGCGAGGCGGGTTTCCTGACCGACCGCCTGGACCTGCTGCGCCTCACCCTGAAACGCCCGCCGAAGTGAGGCGCGACGGCCTGCCCCTGGTGCTGGCCTACGGCACCCTGGGCCTGCCCCTGGCCGCCCTGGGGCTGCCCATGTATGTGTTCCTGCCCGGCTTCTACGCCGAACAGATGGGCATGGCGGCCGTGGGCGGCGCGCTGCTGGCGGCGCGGCTGTGGGACATGGTCACCGACCCGGTGGTGGGCGCCCTGGGGGACCGGGTCACCGCCGGCTTCGGGCGGCGGCGCAGCCTGATACTGGCGGGCCTGCCGGTGCTGATGGTGAGCGCCGACCGGCTGCTGCGCCCGCCGGCCGACCCCGACGTCGCTTACCTGCTGGGCTGGGGGTTCGCCGCCTACCTGGGCTGGACCCTGGTCAACCTGCCCTACACCGCCTGGGGCGCCGAGCTCAGCCGGGACTACGACCGGCGCTCGGCACTGACGCTGTCCCGGGAGGGCTTCGCCATTGCCGGCATCCTGCTGGCGGTGACCTGGCCGAGCCTGGCGGGCTCCGGGCAGCCAGACGCCGCCGCGCTGGCCAGCCTGTCGGTGGTCCTGCTGGTGACGCTGCCCCTGTCGTCGCTGCTGGTACTCGGCCTCGTGCCCGACCCGCCCTGGAGGGGGGGAGCCACCGGCTGGCGGCGCGGCTGGCAGCTGCTGCGCGCCAACCGTCCCTTCCAGCGGCTGCTGCTGGCCTACCTGTTGAACGGCATCGCCAACGGCCTGCCGGCCAGCCTGTTCACCCTGTTCGTGGCCCATGTGCTGCAGGCGCCGGAGTGGACCGGCCCGCTGCTTATCGCCTACTTCGCCTCGGGAGTCGCGGCTCTGCCGCTGTGGTGGTGGCTGGCCCGGCGGCTGGGCAAGCACCGCAGCTGGTCGGTGTCCATGCTCTGGGTGAGCGCCGTGTTCGTCACGGTGCCGCTGCTGGGCGCCGGCGATACGACGGCTTTCCTGTTGATCTGCCTGCTCTCGGGGGTCGGCGTGGCGGTGGACATGGCCCTGCCCGCCGCGATCCAGGCGGACCTGGTAGATCTGGACACCAGCCGGGGCGGCAGCCAGCGCACCGGCCTCTATTTCGGCCTCTGGAACGTGGCCACCAAGCTGGCCCTGGCCCTGGCGGTGGGGATCGCCTTCCCGCTGCTGCAGTGGCTGGGGTTCGACCCCCGCAGCCCGGACGACGACGGCCGGCTGCTGCTGGCGCTGGCCTACGCGGCGCTGCCGGTGGCCTTCAAGCTGGCCGCCATCGCCCTGGTCTGGAACTTCCCATACGACCGCAGCGCCCAGCGCCAGGTGGCTGCCCGGCTGCAGGCCGGCGAACCGGCCTGACAGGAGCCACCAGGCCCAGGTCAGGCCGAGAGCCGCCGGCGCAGGCGGCGCAGCACGGCTCCCAGCAAGGGCAGGGTTTCGTAAATGCCAGCGGCCGGGTCCCAGTAGTCCAGGTGCTCCTGGACGCGGCCGTCCGCCCCCAGCCGCACCCGGGAGACGCCCTCGATCACCCTCCGGCGGCGGCCGCCGAAACGGAACTCCCAGCGCAGATAGCCGGCGGGCTGTCCCGGCACCACCTCCAGCACCCGGAACTCGGGCTGCTCGCAGACCCGGTACATGTGTTCGAACACCCGGCGGATGGCCGCCGGCCCGGTGACGTCGTTGAACGGGTCGCGGAAGCGGGCCGTGGGGGCGAACACCTCGCCGAGGCGGTCCAGGTGAGCCGGCTCCAGCGCCTCATAGAAAGCGGCGTACTCTTCCAGAGTCATCCGCCCACCATGCGCCGGGTCGCAGCGAAGTACAGCCGGTAGGGCAGCAGGCGCAGCGTCTTGAGGGCGAGGACGAATCGGGGCGGGAAGGCGATCTCGAAGCCGCGGCCGTCCAGGCGCCGGGCGATGTAGGCGGCCGCGTACTCGGGGCTGACGATGTCCGGCATGGAGAAGTCGTTCTTGTCGGTCAGGCGGCTGCGCACGAAGCCCGGGTTGATGACCCGCAGGCGCACCCCGCGCTGGGCCAGTTCCGGGTGGAGGGACTCGGCCATGTTGAGCAGCGCCGCCTTGCTGGCACCGTAGGGGGCGGCCCGGGGCAGTCCGCGGTAGGCGGACAGGCTGGCGGTCAGCAGGATCTGGCCGCTGCCCCGTGCCAGCATGGCGGGCAGGGCCGCGGCCAGCGCGTTCACTGCACCCTGAAAATTCACTTCCATCAGCCGCCGGAACAGTTCCGGATCGAAGTCCGCCAGGGGCATGGGCTCGTAGTCGCCGGCGTTGACGATCAGCGTGTCCACCGGCCCGATGGCCCGCTCTACCGCCTGGTAGGCCTCGCCGAACCCGTCGCGGTCGGTCACATCCAGGGTCTGGGCATGGAATCGCCGGCCGGCGTCGGGACGCGCCGCGGCCAGTTCCTGCAGGGGCTGCTCACGCCGGGCGCCGGCAGCCACGTGCCACCCCCGGTCCAGCAGTTCCAGGGCCAGTGCGCGGCCGATGCCGCTGCTTGCCCCCACCAGAAAGGCGGTGCGCGGGCTAGAGTCCATGAAACCTCCGAGACTGGAGAAAACTGATACGATTCTTGTACAATGCGGGGGATCAAAGCGGTCGTCAACCGCCCAGGGGGTGAGCCAATGTCGTCCCAGAGCAGTGACGGGCCCAGGTCCGAGGCACTGGAAGTCGTGGACCAGGGCCTCTACCCGATCCGCACGGTGGCATCGGTGACGGGTGTCAACCCGGTGACTCTCCGGGCCTGGGAGCGCCGCTACGGGCTGATGCGCCCGCAGCGCACTCCCAAGGGCCATCGACTGTACACCGACGCCGACATTGACCGGATCCGCCACATCCTGGAACTACTGGACCAGGGCATCCCCATCGGCCAGACCCGGCGGCTGCTGGATGCCCCCGGCGCCGCCGCCGAGCAGGCCGCCGCCGACCCCTGGCAGGACTACCGGCGGCGCGCGGGGCAGGCGGTCAGCCAGTTCGACATCGGCGCGCTGGAGGCTGCCTACAACGATGCCCTGTCCCTCTACCCTCTCGACCTGGTAACCCAGCGGCTGGTGCTGCCGCTGCTGGACGACCTCCGCGAACGGCGCGCAGCGGTGGCGGAGGGCGCCGGCGAGCTGGCGCTCTTCCGTAGCTACATCCGCCACAAGCTCGGGGCACGCTTCCACCACCTGGCGGGCCGGACCCGGGGCCTGAAAATTCTGGTGGCCGGCCTGCCCGCAGAGGACAGCCAGGTGGAGCTGCTGCTGTTCATGCTGGCCGCCCTCAACCAGGGCTACCGGGTGGTGCCCCTGGGAGACGCCACCCCACTACCGGACCTGGGCCCTGCGCTCGGCCGGGCAGCCGCCAGGGCCCTGGTGATCCACTGGGGCCGCGCACCGGTGTCCGGCGACGTCGGGGCCGACCTGAGCGCCCTCGTGTCGGCCTCGCCGGTGCCGGTGCTGGTGGCCGGCGCCGGCGCCCGCCAGTGGGCCGACACGGTACGCAGCGCCGGCGCCACGCCGCTGGCCGCGGACGCCGCCCAGGCGGTGAGCATGATTCGCCCGGCACTGGCGCCCCAGGGATCGTGAGCTGTGCACTGCACTGGTTCCGCCGCGACCTGCGCGTGACGGACAACCCAGCGCTGGCGGCGGCCCTGGGCAATGGCTCTGTCGTAGCGGTTTATGTCCATGCCCCCGAAGAGGAAGGTGACTGGGCACCCGGCGCCGCCAGCCGCTGGTGGCTGCACCACAGCCTCAGCGCCCTGCGCTCACGTCTGGCGGCCTGCGGCATCCCGCTGGTGATCCGCAGCGGCCCGACGCTGGAGGCACTGCGTGCGCTGGCCCGGGATTGCGGCGCCCGGGCGGTGCACTGGAACCGTCTCTACGAGCCGGCGCTCA
Source organism: uncultured Ectothiorhodospiraceae bacterium (assembly GCA_964487155.1). GTDB lineage: Bacteria > Pseudomonadota > Gammaproteobacteria > Nitrococcales > Nitrococcaceae > CAZAQB01. Next base: position 10,401 of record CAZAQB010000006.1, on the reverse strand, counting down.
CGCGCCGGGACACGGAGATCAAGCAGCGCCTGCGCGAGGACGGCCTGCGGGTCGAGAGCCACTGCGCCCACCTGCTCCACGAGCCCTGGACCGTCACCACCCAGGCAGGCGGTGCCTATCGGGCCTTCACCCCGTTCTGGCGGGCCTGCCGGCAGAGGTTCGACCCGGAGCCGCCAAGGCCCGGTCCCGCAGCCCGCGGCGAAGGGGAACCTCTCTCGGGAGTCGGGTCACTGTCGGTCGGGGATCTGCAACTGCTTCCCACGATCCGCTGGGATGCCGGCCTGCAGGCCAGCTGGACCCCCGGAGAAGAGGGTGCCACCCAGGCCCTGGACCGCTTTCTGGAGAAAGGACTCGCGCACTACGCCGACGGCCGCGACCGGCCCGCCAGCCCACTGACATCCCGGCTCTCCCCCCACCTGCACTTCGGCGAAATCGGCCCGCGCCAGGTCTGGCAGGCCGTCGGGCAGCGCATGGCCGAGGGCCGGCCAGGACTGGAGCGGGGTGGTGAGGCGTTCCTGCGGGAACTGGGCTGGCGGGAGTTCGCCCATCATGTGCTCTACCACAACCCGGATCTTCCCGACGAGCCGCTGGACCGGCGCTTCGCCTCTTTCCCCTGGGCGGGGCAGGACCACCGGGCCTGGCGCCGGGGCGAGACCGGGATTCCGCTGGTGGACGCCGGCATGCGTGAACTATGGCACACCGGCTGGATGCACAACCGGGTGCGCATGGTGGTGGGCTCGCTGCTGGTGAAGAACCTGCGCCGGCCCTGGCAGTCGGGAGAGCGTTGGTTCTGGGACACCCTGGTGGACGCGGATCTGGCCAACAACAGCCTGGGGTGGCAGTGGGTCGCCGGCAGCGGCGCGGACGCCGCGCCGTTCTTCCGCATATTCAACCCGGTGCGCCAGGGCGGGCGCTTCGATCCTGAGGGAGAGTACGTGCGGCGCTGGGTGCCGGAGCTGCAGGGCCTGCCCGACGCGCATATACACGCGCCGTGGCAAGCACCGGAGTCAGTGCGCCGCCAGGCCGGGGTTGCCCTGGGCGAAGACTACCCTGCGCCGGTGGTGGACCTGCGCGAGAGCCGGCAGGACGCTCTGTCGGCATTCCGAGCCATTACCGGCCGCAACGACTGACCCTGGGCGCGCAGGCTGCGACACCGCCACGCGGCACTCCTCGGGGCCCCGGCACCCTGCTCGCACCGCGCGCCGCGCGCTCAACCGTACTTCGAGAGCACCCGGGTCAGGTGATTGACCCGCTCCTGCACCTCGTCATCGACGGCAGTATGCGGCGCCAGCTCATGCTCGATGGCGCAGGCCATCATCTCGTAGAAGCAGCGGCTCATGGCGTTGCGCGCCGCTGCCAGCTGCTGGGCCACCTGCTCGCAGCCTTCCTGCTTTTCGATCATCCGGCGGATGCCGCGGATCTGTCCCTCGATCCGGGAGAGGCGCGCCATCAGGGCGCGCTGCTGGGTGGCACGGAGGTCTTCGGCAGCCAGTGAACCGTGAACTTTGTCGTCCATGGGCGCAGCCCGTCTTAAATTGTAGAGATTCGCATTATAGGCGCTTGACACCCCGGGGTGTAGTCCGTTAACTCGCGGACTCACCTCGCCCACCCGTTCTGACACCTATGTTGACCGTCCACGAGAGCCACCTGCCGGGCCTGCGGCTGCTGCACCGGGGCAAAGTCCGCGACCTCTACGAACTGGACGAGCAGCGGCTTCTCATGGTGGCGACAGACCGGCTGTCGGCCTTCGACGTCGTGCTGCCGGACCCGATCCCCGGCAAGGGGGCGGTGCTCACGGAAGTGTCGCGATTCTGGTGCCACCGGTTGGCGGCCGTATGCCCGAATCACCTGCTGGACGAGCCCCCTGAGGCGCTGCTCGGCGATCCTGCAGCGCAGGCCCAGGTGCGGGGCCGGGCTCAGGTGGTGCGTCGGGTGAACCCGCTGCCGGTGGAGGCCATTGCCCGGGGTTACCTGGCAGGTTCCGGCTGGAAAGACTACCAGGCCACCGGCAGGGTCTGCGGCATCGCCCTGCCGCCGGGCCTGCGTCAGGCGGAGCAACTGCCGCAGCCGCTGTTCACACCCTCCACCAAGGCCCCGGTGGGGGACCACGACGAGAACGTGGCCATGGAGGTGGTGGCGCAACGCATCGGCGAAGAGCTGGCGCAGCGCATCCGCGAGCTGACCCTGGAAATCTACCGCCAGGCGGCCGCATACGCCGCCGTGCGGGGCATCGTTATCGCCGACACCAAGCTGGAGTTCGGGCTGGATGCCGAGGGCGAACTGCTGCTCATCGACGAGGTGCTGACCCCGGACTCGTCCCGCTTCTGGCCGGCCGACCGCTACCAGGTCGGGATTTCACCCCCCAGCTTCGACAAGCAGTTCGTGCGGGACTACCTGGAAACCCTGGACTGGGACAAGACCGCGCCGGGGCCGCGGCTGCCGGCCGAGGTGATCGAGGGCACCGCCCGGCGCTACCGGGAGGCCCGGGATCGGCTGATCGGCCCGGCCTGAGCGTCCCCGGGGCGGCGAGCGGAATGCGAAGATCGCGGCCAGGGCGCCGCTTCTCCCACAGGGGAATTTGCCGAGGCGCTGCGCCAAGGCCCCCTGGGGGAGGCCCGCCCTCGGGCCGATGGGCGCGTCGGGCCTTCGGCCCAGCGCCCTGGCAAAAGCCACGCCGCGGACATCACCCAGGCGCTGGGATGCCGGATGCGCTTCGCTTATCCGGCCTACGGCGCTTTTTTCGCGAACACCCGCTCAGAACCGGTACCGTGCCGAGAGCCCGATGACGTGGGCGGTGAAATCCTGGCTCTCCTCGCCCAGGCTCAGCAGGTTCGGCGCCGTGTCTGGCTCCACCCGGTCCAGAAAGAAACTCTCGCTTTCGAACTGCTCGTACCAGTAGTCCATCCGCAGGGATAGGGCGTCGGTGGCGTGATAGGTGCCGAACAACCGTACGCTGTGCAGCCGGGTCTCCAGGTTGGGGAAGGCCGGTGCTCCACCCCGCTTGGCCACCTCGTAGTCGCCGATGCCCTGGCTGTAGGTGTAGTCCAGCCCCAGGTCCACCACGTCGAACACCTTGTTCACCTGGAACCCGCCGCCCAGGGCCTGGATGCGGTCTTCCAGGCGCCCGGTCCACTCCACGCCGGTGATGTTGTCGGCGCCCTGGATGCGGGAGTCGATAGTCTGGTAGCTGTAATAGGCGTAGGTGGTGACATGCTGCCAGGGAGTGACAGACACGTCGGCGGTGACGCTGAGATCCTCGGCGTCGGTGAGGCCGATCTCGGTGTCCTCGAACTGGTCGTCGGCGTAGTCGGTGGAGAAACCCAGGCTCACCTGAGGCACCGGGGAGTAGTCCGCCCGGGCCCGGATCTGGTCGCGCTCCCGATCCGCCAGGTTGAACTTGCGCAGCAGCGGGTTCTCCGGCGCCACCAGGTCCAGCGGTTCGTGGCCGCCCTCGACGCGGCGGTCCTCGCGCTGGTAGCGCAGCTTCAGCTTCAGATTGTTTCCGGGGCGGGCCTGGATCTCGCCCCAGCCGGCCCGGTTGCGGGTCTCGTCGGCCTCCTGGAAGCTGCGCTCGTGGGCCTCCCAGGAGCCACCCGCCACCAGTTTGAGCTCGCGCATCAGCCGGTAGTCGGCTTCCAGCTCGGCACCGTAACGCTCGAAGCTGAACGGGGTATTGACCCGGGGATCGCCGACGAACGCCTCCCCCAGCACCTGAGCGAAGGCGTTGCGGTCGGACTTGTTGTCGCGCTCGTCGTAGTGCAGCTCGCCGCGCACCCGCAGCCGGCGGATGGGCCGGGCCGTGACCCGCGCATTCGCCACCAGGGTGTCCACCCGGCCGTCCAGGTTACTGGCAGGCAGCCCCGGCACTGCCAGGCTGGCGTTGGTGGTGGTGGGCAGGAAGCTTTCATCCTGGATCATACGGCCGTAGGCGACCCGGCCGGAGGCCTGCACCGTGTCCAGGGGCCGCCAGGAGCCGGAGAGCTGCAACTGGTTGAACTGGTTGTCCGGGGCCAGGGCCATCCGGCCCCGATCCGCCCCCACCGCCGGAGGCAGGAAAGGGTTTTCCCAGGCCAGCGAGGTGTCCCGGTTGTTGAAGAACGAGCCGAAATAGGCCAGCCGCACCTGCCAGCGATCCGCCAGGTAGGCGATGGCCGCCTCCACCTCGTCGGTGACCTGATCCACCGGCGAGGGCAGCAGGGCGGTCTGGAAACCGAAACTGCCGCCCTGAATCTTCACGCCCTCCTCGGTGCGCCGGTCGTAGTCGACGCTGATCTGCCAGTTGCGGCCCAGCAACCACTCGCCGCCGACGCTGATGGTCTCCCGGTCCTGCTCGATCTCCACCTCCCGCAGGTTGCCCTGCAGGGCGGTCATCTGGTCGGTGGTGGCAGCATTCACCCAGCCGGGGGGCAGCTGCAGGTTCTCCGAGCCCACGCCGGAGAACACGGTGCCGGTGTCATCGGTGAGAAAGTGCGGGATTTCGTCGTATTCCGCATACAGCCGGTACAGCCCCTGGCGGCCGCCCTCGGCCCGCGCCCGGCGGGATTCCAGGCCCAGATCGTCGGCCCGCAGGTCCAGATAGTCACCGTTCTCACTGCGGTAGCGCAGGTCACCGGCGCCGATGCCGTAGAAGCCGTCCTCCTCGAAACCGGTGTAGTCGCCGAAGCGGAACGAGTTCTCCCCCGCGTAGGCAGCCCCGCCAGTGACGCTACCGCTCCAGCCATAGTCGAACACACAGTTGCGGCAGCGCCAGCGGGAGGTGTCCACCTCGGCTTCGTCCTGGGCCCAGACGGGGCTGGTGGCCAGCAGCGCGAATCCGGTAGCGGCGGCCGCGACCGCCGCGATCCAATGTCTGGTTTGGCTCTTGTTCATGCGCGCCCCCTGGATGATCTACCGGAGCAGACTGGCGCCGGAGGGATGATTGGACCCATGCACCTGGGAGTGGCAGTTGGTGCAACTGCCGTTCAGCAGGAAGGCCGAGGGCGAGCGCCCGGGCAGGCCGTCCGCGGTGCGGCCGATGCTGGGGTGGCCCGCGCGGGCGTGGCATTGCTGGCACAGCAGCGGCGCCGGCTTGTTGAGTAGCGCCGGATGGTTGGAGCCGTGGGGCCGGTGGCAGAGGGTGCAGTCCTCCGGCACCGGTGCATGCTCCCAGAGCAGCGGACCGCGTTTCTCGGCGTGGCACTGGTAGCAGGTCTCGTTGAGGGTGGGCCGCACCAGATCCGCCTCGGTGAGCGAGCCGTGGGGCTGGTGGCAGCCGCTGCAGTCCATCTGCCCGTAGCGGATGGGGTGGCTGGAGGCCTGGAAGGACTCCGCCCGCTGGGTCACATGGCAGTCGAAGCACACCCGGGGCTGCTCCTCGACCACGGTCACCGGGTCGTGCTCCACGTGGACCTGGTGGCAGTCGGTGCAGGCCACCTCCTGGTTCTGGTGGACGCTGCCCTGCCAGTGCATCTGGCTGTCCTGGTGGCAGCCCAGGCAGATGCCGTTCTGGCGCTCCCGGGACCACACGGCATTGTTACCGAAGGCCATGATCGGCGGGCGCTCCTCGTTGAAGCGCAGCCGCTTGCCGTGCTCGCCGCCGGGGCCGTGGCAGCTCTCGCACTGCAGGTTGGCGAACGGCGTGCGCTCGTCGGCGGTCACCGCGTGGGGCGTCTTGAAGATGGAGAGCACCGGGAAGTCGGCGGTCTCGTCGTGACATTTCAGGCAGGTATCCGCGCCCTGGCGGGAGTAGTCGGGCTCCGCCTCGCTCTCATCCTGCTGGGCCGCCACCGGCCCAGCCAGAATCAGACTCCCAAGCAGCCAAATCGCCGCGACCCAGCAACAACGCATCGCCCGGTTCACCATGGACCCCTCAGCATCAATCAGGACTAACCCCGGCGACGCAGTGCCGCCGGTAACGCCGCCCCGGCCGCCGCATGGCGGCGACCGGGGCGCTTGTTCCGGCGCTTCCCTAGTCGATGCCGTGCTCCACGGCGACGTCGGCGATAGCACCGGGCCCGTGGCAGACGGCACAGCTCTCCACCCGGCCATCCAGCACCGCCTGGCTGGAAGCGACGTCGGCCGGGACGGCCGCCGTGGTGATATCCGTCACCGTGCCGAACACAGCGCCGTTGTCCTCCATATGGGACTGGGCGACGGTGCTGTCGTGACAGGCGGCGCACACCGCCGCTGTGGCAGAGCGGTTGGCGTCGTCGGTGGGATCCGTGGCGGAGCCCGCGAACACCTCAATGAAATCACTGGTGCCGAAATTGCTAGCGGTGTTCACGGTGGCGCCGCTGGCCGCAGTGGTACCCAACACTGGCACGCCACCCGCCAGCGGCAGCTCGTAAGTCCCCGGGTTATGGCAGGCCTGGCAGTCACTGGCCGGCCGGGGCAGGCGCAAGTCGCCGAAGTTGTTGTTGCTGTTGAAGAACCCACGAACCAGCAGATCTTCGCTGCGGATCTCCGAGCCATGGATGGCGTGGATCATGAACTTGAAGTCGATGGACCGCTCCTCAAGGTCATCCGGCGCCGCGGTGTTCACCCCGTTGACCGCACCGTCGGCGTCCGCCGGGCGCTGGGCGATGTCGGTGGCGTTGGGGTTGTGGCAGAGCGCGCAGAGCTGGATGTTGTCGGTGCGATTGTTGCCGTGCACGGCGAGGCCGTCATTCGCGCCGTGGCAGGTCTGGCACTTGGCGATGTCCACGACGTCCCGCCGCGCCTGGGCCTCGGTATCGGTGATGGCGAAGAACTCGACGGCGCCGGTGACCGGGGCCTCGACGAAGTCGTTGGCCGGATTGCCGTCATCGTCAGCATCATCCGATGGATCGATATCCACGGCAGGGTGGCCCTCGATGCCGATGGCACCGCTGCCGGTGGCCGAGGCCGGAATGGCCACGGTGGAGGTGGCGGTGAAGGTGCCGTCGCCGTTGTCGGTGACATTGGCCGGGTCCAGCAGGCTGAAGCTCGCTGGCCGCGAGGGCGCGTTGCCGGCGCCCGGATCCGCCTCGTCACCGAAGTTGGTGTAGTCGAGCGCGGTGTCGGGGTTAGTGTTCCAGGCCACGTCCATGTTGACGCTGGCGCCGTTGGCCGAGTCGAACTCTGGATCAGCCAGCAGGTTGAAGGGAGCGTCCCCATTCTCGGGGTCGGTGATAGAGAAGATCACCTGGGGCGTCTCGCCACGGGCCGTGCCGCTGATCTCCAGGATGTTGTATTGGAACCGGCCGGCGGCGACCTTGCTGGCAATGGTGTGCGACTCAGGAATGCTGGCGATAAAGCCGTCGTCGGCGTGACAGGTGGTGCAGGCATCGTTTGGCTGCACGCCTGCGGGATGGTTGGCGCCGGTGTCCACGAAATCCACATCGTCATGACAGGAGCCACAGGCCGCGATGTTGGCGGCGTCCTTGAAGTTGGCCGCGTCGGGCGTCTGCGGGTTGGCCGGGTCGTGGCAGCGCACACAGTTGCGCACATCCTGGGGGAAGGCCACGTCGGAGAAATCGTCCGGTGGCGCGCCGAAGTTGTCGGAGCCGAAGCCGGCGAACTGGAGCGGGTTGCCGGCCTGCACGCTGGGCAGATCCTCGCCCCGGTGGATCTGGTGGATCATCACCCGGAAGTCGATGGTATTGCCGGTCTGCTCGTCGGTGCTGAAGGGGTTGTGGCAGGTAACGCAGTGCTCCATGTCGAAGCGGCCGTTGCCGTGCAGGGCGAGGCGGCCGTGGCATTCGTTGCAGGTTTCGGTGCTGACGATGTTCCGGGTCTCGGTCACCGGGCCGCCGGCGGGCACGAAGTCGAAGGTGGCGTTGACCCCCGGCAGGCTCTCACCCCGGAAGCTGCCGCGAACCTCCAGGCCCACGCGATGGGTGAGTTCAGGCTCGAAGGGCACATCCACCGCCGTGATGTCGGTTTCGAATGTGTACGTGTAGCTGCCGTCGCCGTTACTGACTAACGTGCCGCCGCCGTCGGTGGCGGCCTGCAACACCACCTCGCCGCCGGGGACGTCGTCCACTTCGATGTAACTGCGCCAGGCGTTGGTATCGCCGTCGCTGCCCGGGATCAACTTGGCGATGGTGAAGCTGGCGAAGGAGGAGTCCAGGGGGCCGACCTCGCTTGAGGCGATGAACGGGAAGCCGTCCTGGTCCTGCATCGTGAACTCCACCACTGGCGGGCTGGTGATCGTTACACCGGTGATGGTCGCCTGCAGAGCGGCGGGCGCCGCGGAGCTGACTGCGCCCGGCCCGGCCGGGCCCTGGGGACCCGCAGGGCCAGTGGCCCCGGCGTCGCCGTCGTCGCCCTCGCAGCCTCCGAGGCCCACGATGAGGGCCGCGCCGAGCAGCAGCGCCCCCAGATTGCCAATCCTGCGTGCACTGGTAGCCATGTTCTCACCCTGTCTTGGAATCAAGAATCGTTTTCATTTTCATGTGTGTTTTGCGCCGAAACTCCCTGGCGCAACTTCGCGATAAAAAAACACGCTTGAAAGCTCTTTGCCTTGACGGCGGTCACACTCGTTTATAGTCCATAATCGTTACTCTGCATGGCATCGGCAGGCAACCGAAGCCTTCGTAATCCTTTTCCTACAGTGTGATCGGAATTTCTCCTGGGCAGTGCCCAAATTGGTTCCAAAGACCCCTCGCAGAAAACAGGAGACTGAGAAATGCGATTTGAAATTACACCAGTGATGATATGCGTGTCGGCGGCAGCCCTGGCGATCTCCATGCCGGCGGCGAGCCAGGCGCCCGAGGGCGCCGACACCTGCGTGGAGTGCCACGGCGAGAACGGCGTCAGCACCGATCCCACCGTCCCCACCATCGCCGGCGCCTCGCCGTTCTTCCTGGAAAACCAGTTGATTATCTACCAGGAAGAGGCCCGCCCCTGCGCCGAGTCGGTGTTCGAAAAAGCCGACCCCAAGCCGGCGGACAATCACTGCGCGCTCGCCCAGGACCTCTCCGAGGAGCAGGTCACCGCCCTGGCCGAGCACTTTGCCGACCAGCAGTTCCGGCCGGCGGCCCAGAGCTTCAATGCCGCCATGGCGGAGACGGGTGCCAGCCTGCACGACCGCCACTGCGATAAGTGCCACACCGACGCAGGCACCTTCACCCTCGATGACGCGGGCATTCTGGCCGGCCAGTGGAAGGAGTACCTGGCCGGCACCATGAAGGATTACGTCTCCGGCGGGCGCTGGCAGCCGGAGAAGATGCAGCCCAAGGTCGAGGAACTCAGCGACGACGACGTCAAGGCCCTGTTGGAGTACTACGCCCGTGAGGGTGAGCAGCGCTGGGACGCCGAGCCGGTCAAGGCCAGCAAGTAAAAAAGGGGGGGCAATGAGCGAGCAACCGGGTTCTGGCGATCAGAACGGCTTCTGGCGCCGGCTATGGAGGGTCCCCCGCACGCGCTGGGCACTGGGCATCCCCGCCGGGGCAGTGGTGGCGGTGGTGCTGGGCATGGCGATCTGGCAGGCCTTCCTGTCGACCCTGGCGGCCACCAACACCATGGAGTTCTGCATCTCCTGCCATGAGATGCAGGCGTTCGTCTACCAGGAGTACAAGGAGACCGTGCACTACCAGAACGCCAGTGGCGTGCAGGCCAAGTGCGCCGACTGCCACGTGCCCCAGGCGCTGATTCCGAAGGTGCTGCGCAAGATGCAGGCGTCCGTCAATGAGCTCCCGGGGTGGGCGATGGGCAAGATCGACACCAAGGAGGAGTTCGAGGCGCACCGGGCGGAGCTGGCGGAGCGGGTCTGGGCGCGCATGCGGTCCAACGACTCCCAGAACTGCCGCAGCTGCCACAGCTATGACGCCATGGCCCTCGACATGCAGGATCGCCAGGCCAAGCGGCGCCATTCCAAGCGCTACCGCGAGGCCAGCGGCAAGACCTGCATCGACTGCCACGACGGCATCGCCCACAAGCTGCCGGACGTCTGAGGCGGCCGCGAAGTAACCACCGGCTCTCCCGCGGTTGCTGCCCGGGAGAGCCGGCTGGCAGAAGCATCGGCGGCACAAGACGAACGCAAGATGGGTGCGCTTTTAGCCACAGATGCACACCGATGAACACAACTAAGCGACGTGGAGGACTGCGTTCTCCTGCGGCGCTGGCTGGCGCCCGGCGCGGTGCCACTGGCCCGGGCGCGCGCCGCCGGGCTCACTCATAAGGAATCCGTGTCCATCTGGGTTCATCTGTGGCTGAAAGTTCTCCCCCCATGTGCGTCCATTTCGCGGCTCAATAACGCAGCTTCGCCGAACCCGGGGCGAGACGCGCATCAAGCCTCTGGCACCTCGACGATCTTGAGGGTATTGGTGCCGCCCCTGACCCCCTGCTGATCGCCCTTGGTCACCAGCACCCGGTCGCCCGGTCCCACGGCGCCCAGCTGGCGCAGCTCGGCCACCGCATCCCGGGACACCTGGCCCGGATCCCGGCCGCGGCTGTCGAACT
>CAZAQB010000005.1:0-57555 GCA_964487155.1 uncultured Ectothiorhodospiraceae bacterium | reverse complement strand
AGGTCGTAGTTGTCTGGCATCGCGCAGATTCGTTTGGTTTCGCTCGATATTCTAGGCGTTTTTCATCCTCCGGTGCTCCAGGGGTGTTCCCGAGCGCGCAACCCCGGGCGCCACCCCCCCCGCCGGCCATGGCGAAATCGCCGCGGGGGCGCGCGCTCCCAGGGAACTTCGGCATCGCCCCGGTGCTCTCCCCCGTAGCCCCACGTTGCGACGAAACGTGGGGGCAGCCCTCATCGGTTGCCGCCGCGCCTCGGCAGTCTCACCCGCCGTCGGAGGAAGCCCCGCCGCGCTCCTGCAGCACCTGTTCCACCGCCTCGGGCATGGCGTCGATCAGCAGCAGCAGGGTGCGGGCGGGGCCGTCCGGGGCGCGGCGCTGCTGCTCCCAGTTCTTCAGGGTGCCCAGGGAGAAGCCGTAGTGGCAGGCGAAGGCGCTCTGGGACAGGCCCAGGCGCTGGCGGATGGCGGCCACGTCCACCGGCCCGGGCAGCACCCGGTACTCCCGGGCGGCGGCCCGGTCGCCGGCGCGGTAGTCCTTCAACTGCTGCAGCCCGGTGGCGAGTTTTTCTTCCAGGGCCCGGCGTTCGGCGCCGGGGCCGGGCCGCCGGCGGGCGGTGGATGCGGATCGGGTTGTTGTCATGGCGTGGTCTCCGTCAGGACAGCAGTGACTTGATGAGCTCCCACAGCTCGCGCACGGCGATGCCGAGCGGCATGGAGCGCAGATCCCGCAGCAGCGCCCGCAGCCGCTCCCGGGACTTGGGGGTCAGCCGGGAGGCCGGCGCGGCGCCGCCGTCGAGGGCGATCAGGCAGACCTCCGTGGCGCTCACCACGCAGTAGTAGACGAGCAGCGGCTGCGGGTGCTCCCGCCAGCGCAGGGCCAGCAGTTCCGGAATGCCCTCCACCGGCTCGCCCCGCAGGGGCCGGGAGGCCAGCAGCAGGCGGACGGCCTCCTGCTCCACCTCGGAGAGCAGCCCGGCGGCCTCGGAGCGGTACTGCTCGGACTCGATGATCTGGACGGCGTCCGTTCCCACGGAAACTCCTCATGACTGGCAATCTAGGCGTCATTGGCGCCGGCGTCAATGACGCCCAGCCGGCGGCTGTGATGGCCGCGCCCGAGTGTAGAGGGTAGCCGGAATGGCCGGCTCAGCGGGTGTTTACCCGAACAGGAAGCAGGGGCAGGCGGCATCCCGCCCGGCACCGGTCGAAGCCCGCCGTAGGGCACGTTGCGAAGAAACGTGCCATCGGGCGGTTGCGTGGGTGCCCTGCCCTGGGCCAGACACCCGCTCGGCGGTTGACGCCCCGGCGTTCTCAGTGGCGCACGCCGGTGTCGTGGCGCTGGAAGCAGCGGCCCACGGGGGCCGGCGAGAGGCCGGGGCGGGGCCGCCGCGGGGCGGGCAGCCGACGCGGCCGGCAGCCCGCAGGGCCGGGGCGCACCGGGTGCAGGCCCAGGCGCCGTCTCACCGCCTGGGTCTCTGGCGGACGTTGGTGTGCCCCGGCGCCATCACTGCCAGTGCAGCCGCCAGTCCAGGGCGCCGGCCGGGCCGGCCAGGAGAACGTCCAGCCGGTCGTCCCGGGTGCTCTCTGTGGCCAGGGTGGCGAACCCCCGGTAGCGGCCGTTGAGGGTGCCGCAGGTCTCTACCGTCAGCTCCACCCGGTAGAGGTTGCGCCCCGGCAGCGCCACCCAGGCGTCGCCGGTGTGGTGGCAGCCCGCGATGTCGGAGCCGTGGATGCGGCCCCGGGAGTCGATGCCCAGGGATACCCCGGAGGACCCCGGCCCCAGGTCGGCCCAGGCGCCGGCCAGCCGGCCCAGGGAGGCATCCCGGAACCAGGCGGGGTCGAAGAACAGCCGGGCGCCGGCATCCCGGGCGCCGGCGTGGATCAGTTCGCCCCGCAGGTGCGACTCGCCCACCCACAGGCGCGCCTCTACCGGGCCGTCCGGGCCCTGGCCGGCGAAATGCAGGGCGCCGTCCACCGTATCCCCGGTCTGCCGGTAGCGGCCGTCGTAGACGCCGTTGCCCGCCGAGCCCAGCAGCAGCTCGCCGTCGAACACCACTGCCCAGGCCTCGTGGTCAGTGTCACCCCGGCTCACCACGCCGCGCCACAGCCCCTCGGCGCTGAATGCTGCCACCCCCGAGTCGTGCCCTGGCGCCGTGCCCCCCTGACAGCCGGCCAGTCCGGCCGCCGCCACCAGACCCAGCAGCAGCGCCCGGATCGTCCGAGTCGGTTTCCAGCCCATGCTCGTGCCCTCCGTTCCAGCCCTGGCGCCAGTCTGTTGGAGAGCCCATGAACGGCGGCTGAACCGGCTTGCGCCGATACCAGAACCCGCGGCGTGGCAGGCGTTAAAAGTGCTCCCCCTGGGCGCATAACGGAGGCCTCATGTTCCGGCCCGCTCTGTCGATGCCTATGGGTATGGAAAAGCATGCGCGCTTGCTGAGTGCGAAGGGCCTGCCGCCACGGCGCCGGCTGCGGGCAGGTCGTGCCCCCGGGATTGCGTTCAGAGGCCTGCTGGCCGGAACGGCGCTCGCCTGCGGCCCGGCGGCTGCGGCTGAGCCGGCGGCCGCCAGCCTGCTGAACTGGGGAGTGGGCCCGCTGGGCCTGTCGGCGCTGGTGGGGCTGGCGCTGCTGGGCGCGTGTGGTCGGCTGGCAACGCGCTGGAGCGCACGCGCGACCCGGCGCCCGGCCGCCCTCCGGGATGGCGAGCGCCTGGCGGAGATCCTGCGCGGCACGGGGGAGGGTAGCTGGGAGTGGAACGCCCTCACTGGCGAGGCGCGCTTCAATGAGCGCTGGGCCGACATGGTGGGCTACCGGCTGGAAGAGCTGGAGCCGGTGGGCATCGACACCTGGAGACGCCTCGCCCACCCGGACGACCTGGCGGAGTCTGATCGCCGGCTCGCCGAGCACTTCTCCGGCAACTCACGTTACTACGAATGCGAGTGCCGCATGCGCCACCGGGACGGGCGCTGGATCTGGGTGCTGGACCGGGGCAGGGTGGTGGAGTGGCAGGCCGATGGCAAGCCCCTGCGACTTGCCGGCACCCACACTGACATCACTGAGCGCAAGAACGCCGAGCTCGCCCTGCAGCACCGGGAGACCCACCTGCGGGCAGTCCTTGACTCCATGGACGAGGGCGTGGTGGTGCACGGCCCCGACGGTGCCATCCGCTCCTGCAACCTGGCTGCGGAAGCTATTCTCGGCCTGACCCGGCAGCAGCTGCTCGATGGGGACCGGCGCTGGGAGGCGGTGCGGGAGGATGGCTCCGACTTCCCGAGCGATCAGCACCCGGCCATGGTCACGCTGCGCACCGGCGGGGCGCAGCGGGGTGTGGTAATGGGCATCCGCCGCCCGGACACCGGCCTCGCCTGGCTGCGGCTCACCAGCGTGCCCCTGCCCCAGATGGACGACGGAGACGGCCAGGGCGTGCTGGTCACCTTTGCCGACATCTCCCGGCTCAAGGAGCAGGCCAGCGAGCTGCAGCGGCTTGCGCATTTTGATGCGCTCACCGGGTTGCCGAACCGCCGGCTGCTGGCTGACCGCCTGCACCGGGCGGTCAGCCAGGCGGCGCGCAACGGGTGGCTCATGGCCGTGGCCTACATGGACCTGGACGGCTTCAAGCAGGTCAATGATTCCCTCGGTCACAACGCCGGGGACCGCCTGCTGCAGACTCTGGCCGGCCGTCTGCAGAGCAGCTTGCGGGTCGGTGACACGGTCGCCCGGCTGGGCGGTGATGAATTTGTGCTGGTGCTCACCGCCCTGGAGCGCCTGGACGATTGCATCGAGATGTTGGGCCGCATCCAGCAGGCCGTGGCCAAACCCGTGCTGCTCGGCGGCACCCGCGTGGGCGTCACCGCCAGCATCGGGGTGACGGTCTACCCCCATGATTCCGACGACCCGGAGGTGCTGCTGCGCCACGCCGACCAGGCCATGTACCGGGCCAAGGAGGGCGGCAAGCGCACCTGGCACCTGTTCGACTTCGACGGCGACCGGCGCATGCGCTCCACCCGGGATGCCTGCCGGCGGCTGGCGGATGCCATGGACCGGGACGAGTTCCAGCTCCACTACCAGCCTCAGGTGGACCTGCGCAGCGGCGAGGTCATCGGTGTCGAGGCGCTGCTGCGCTGGAATGACCCTGATCGGGGGCTGGTGCGCCCTGGTGAGTTCCTGCCCCAGCTGGCGGGCACGGAACTGGAGGTGACGCTTGGGGACTGGGTGCTGGAGACCGCGCTGACCCAGCTGGACCGCTGGCGCGAGCAGGGGATCGAACTGCGGATGAGTGTCAACCTGGCCGCCGCCCAGCTGCAGCGCAGCGGCTTCCGGGACGCCCTGGCGGATGCCCTGGCCCGCCACCCGGACACGTCGCCGGGATGGCTGGAACTTGAGGTGCTGGAGTCCGCCGCCATCAACGATCTGGACCACATCGCGGGCGTGCTGGCCGGGTGCCGGGAACTCGGCGTGCGATTCGCCCTCGACGATTTCGGCACCGGCTACTCCTCGCTGACCTATCTCAAGCGCCTGCCGGTGGATTGCCTGAAAGTGGACCAGTCCTTCGTGCGGGACATGCTCCACGACCCGGAGGACCTGGCCATCGTGGACGGCGTCATCGGCCTGGCCCGGGTGTTCCGGCGCGAGGTCATCGCCGAGGGGGTGGAGAGCGAGCGCCACGCCGCCTTCCTGCTGCATCTGGGCTGTTCCCTGGCTCAGGGTTACGGCATCGCCCGGCCGATGCCTCCCGAGGAGTTCCCGGCCTGGCTTGAGAGCTGGCGCCGGGCCCGGCGCTGGCAGGACATCCGCCTGCTCACGGAATTGCGCGACGACCTGGCCGCCGTGGTGGCGGAACACAGCAGCCGCCGCTGGGTGGACGCCCTGGTGGCGTTCGTCCACGCCGAGCCGGGCGCCCGGCCGCCCTTGCTGGACCCTGGAGAGTGTCCCTTCGGGCGCTGGCATGCCGGCCGCGGCTGGCACGTCTACGGCAGCATGGAGGGCTTCCAGGCCGTCGGCCAGGCCCACCAGGATCTGCACCGGGTCGGTGAGGATCTGGTGGCACTGGTGCGGGCCGGACGCACCGGCGAGGCCCGCATCCGGATCCCGGATCTGATCGCTGCCCAGGAGACACTGGAGCGGACCCTGGGGGATCTGCTCGGCGGGCTGCCCGCGGAGGCGGACGCCCCAGCGGTGATGGGGCGCGGCCGCAGATCGTCCTGAGCTGGCGCGCCGCCGCTCAGGCGGCCCGGCGCTGCTCGCAGCGAACCAGGCCCGTCTCCAGAGTCAGCCCCGGATCCCGGGTCCCCGCCCCCAGCCCCAGGCTGCAGGGCAGCCCCATCAGCTGCAGGCAGGGGGCGTCGATGAGGCGCACCGGCGGCAGCGGCGAACCGGCCTGGGCCACCCAGCCGCTGCCCTGGTAGCGGGCGTTGAAGCCGCGCACCAGATCCTGGACCAGGCGCTCGGCGGTCTTGCCGTAGGTGGCGACCTCCACAGCGTCCCGGCCCCGGCCGACCCGCAGCTGGACGACGCCCTCGGGATGCTCGCCGCGTCCCGACAGGTAGACATAGCCGGTGCTGGCCAGGCTGCGCCGGCCGGGCGCCTCCTTGATGGAGGTGATGCCCTCGCCGGTGTTGCGGTCTTCCTGGCCCACGTGGTCGATGGCCAGCGCCCCGGCCCAGTCGCCGGCCGGGCGCTCCTTCACCTGCAGGGTCAGATGGCTCTCGCCCGGGTGGTAGCCCACCTCCAGCACCTCGCCGTAGGCCATGCGCAACCTGGCCGCCATGCGTCCGGCCTTGCGCTCGGCGGACCAGCGCTGGTCCGCCAGTTCGGTGGCCAGCAGCGGCACTGAGGTGCGGTAGCCCCCGGACACCCAGGGATCCCGCAACAGCAGCCGCAGCCAGACGCTGTAGCAGCTGCGCTGCAGGCCGCCGGCCTCGAATTCGACTTCCCATGGTATGTTGTCCATGTTGCCACCCCCTCAAAGCCGGCCTCTCGGTCCGGCAGTCCGGCTACCGGCCGGGCCGTCCCTGGCCCGCCGGCCGTCCCTGTCCCGTCACCCCCTCAGGCTCTGGGAGGAGATCACGTCCCGGCTCGCCCGGAACGCAGCTTCAGACTAGCCCCGGCGCCCGGCCGGGGCGGTGCGTGAAGGCCCGGCGGCCGGCGGAATATTCACGGCGCTCGGGCGCGGATCCCTTGGCGGGGCGCGGCGGGGATGCTTTGCTTGTAGCCAGGATCCGGGCCGCGCCGCCGCGGCGGACGCCGCCCGCCTCCAGCCGCCAGTGATCCTTCCCCTGCATTCCGGGGTGGAGCACGCCCCCAGCGAGGAGCCTGCAGGTATGCCCGTGCCTTTCCCTTTCTCCGCCATCGTCGGTCAGGACGAGATGAAACTGGCGCTGCTGCTGGCGGCAGTGGACAACACCCTGGGCGGAGTGCTGGTATTCGGCGACCGCGGCACCGGCAAGTCCACGGCGGTGCGGGCCCTGGCCATGCTGCTGCCGCCCATGAAGGCGGTGGAGCACTGCCCCTACCACTGCGACCCGGCGCTGGAGCGGGCGCTGTGCAGCCATTGCCAGGATCAGCTGCGGGCCGGGCGCCGGCTGCGCAGCCGCAAGCTGCCGGTGCCGGTGGTGGACCTGCCCCTGGGCGCCACCGAGGACCGGGTGGTGGGGGCCCTGGACCTGGAGCGGGCCTTGACCCGGGGCGAGAAGGCCTTTGAGCCCGGGCTGCTGGCCCAGGCCCACCGGGGCTTCCTGTACATCGACGAGGTGAACCTGCTCGAGGACCACTTGGTGGACCTGCTGCTGGACGTGGCTGCCTCCGGCGAGAACGTGGTGGAGCGCGAAGGCCTCAGCGTGCGCCACCCGGCGCGCTTCGTGCTGGTGGGCAGTGGCAATCCCGAGGAGGGCGAGCTGCGCCCCCAGCTGCTGGACCGCTTCGGCCTGTCGGTGGAGGTGCGCACCCCGCAAGACCTCCCCACCCGCATCGAGGTGGTGCGCCGGCGCGATGCCTACGAGCGGGATCCGGACGGTTTCGCCGCCCGTTGGAAGCGCCGCGACGGCCAGCTGCGCCGGCAGATCGTCACCGCCCGCGGGCGCCTGGACCAGGTGGCGGTGGCGGATGCCGCCCTGGAGCAGGCGGCCCGCCTGTGCATGGGTGTGGGCACCGACGGGCTGCGGGGCGAGCTCACCCTGGTGCGGGCGGCCCGCGCCCTGGCGGCCCTGGAGGGCGACCCGGCGGTGGCCGACACCCACCTGGCCCGGGTGGCGGCGGTGGCGCTGCGCCACCGGTTGCGCCGCAACCCCCTGGATGAGGTGGGCTCCACCACCCGGGTGGAGCGGGCCGTCCAGGAACTGCTGGCCCCGTGAGCCCGGCTCCCGAAAGTCGCTCTCCCTGGAGCGACGCCCTGCTGGCGGCGGCCCTGTTCGCCCTGGATCCCCCGGCCACCGGCGGCGTGGCTCTGCGGGCCGGTGCCGGCCCGGTGCGGGAGCTGTGGCTGGAGGCGCTGCGCCGGCGGCTGCCGGCTGGCATTCCCTGGCGCCGGGTGCCGTCCCAGGTGGCCGATGACCGCCTGCTGGGGGGGCTGGACCTGGCCGCCACCCTGGCGGCCGGCCGCCCGGTGGCTGACCGGGGCCTGCTGGCCGAGGCCGACGGCGGCGTGCTGCTGCTGCCCATGGCCGAGCGCCTGGCGGCCGGCACCGTCGCCCGGCTCACCGCCGCCCTCGACACCGGCAGCGTGGCCCTGGAGCGCGACGGTCTCAACCGCCGCAGCTCCGCCCGCTTCGGCGTGGTCGCCCTTGACGAGGGCGCCGACGACGACGAACGCACCCCCGGTGCCCTGCTGGACCGGCTCGCCTTCCACCTGGACCTGACCGGGGTCTCGCTGGGCGCGACCCGCGGCATCGGCGCGGAGCACGTCCCCGAGGCTCCCCTGAACGAGCACAGCGTGGAGCTGCCGGACGCCGTGCTGGAATCCCTGGCGGAGGCCGCCATGCAACTGGGGGTGGACTCCCCCCGGGCGGTGCTGCTGGCGCTGAAGGTGGCCCGCCTGGCGGCCGCCCTGGCCGGGTGCCGCCAGGTGCGGGCCGAGGACGCTGCCGCCGCCGCCCGGCTGGTGCTGGGGCCCCGGGCCACCCGGCTGCCCGAGGCGCCCGAGCAGGAGCAGCCCCAGCAGGAACCCCAGTCGCCGGAAGACCCGGCCTCCGGCCAGCAGGCCGACGAAGACCGGGAGACCGACGGCGGCACCCTGGCGGAGACGGTCGTGAGCTCGGCCCGGGCCGCCATGCCCGAGGGCCTGCTGCAGCAGCTGCTGGGCGGCGCCGCGGCGGCGCCGCGGCGGGCGTCGGTGGGCCGGGCCGGGGCCATGGGCCGGTCCCGGGTGCGGGGCCGGCCGGCCGGGTCCCGGCCCGGCCGGCCGGTGGCTGGGGCCCGCCTGAACCTGGTGGAGACCCTGCGCGCGGCGGCCCCCTGGCAGCCCCTGCGGCGCCGCGAGTCCGGCGGCGGCGACCCCGGCCGCATCCAGGTGCGCGGCGCCGATTTCCGGGTGACCCGCTACCGCCAACGCACCGAGACCACCACCATCTTCGCGGTGGACGCCTCCGGCTCCACCGCCCTGCACCGGCTCGGGGAGGCCAAGGGGGCGGTGGAGCTGCTGCTTTCGGACTGCTATGTGCGCCGCGACCGGGTGGCCCTGGTGAGCTTCGGGGGAACCGGCGCAGACCTGCTGCTGCCTCCCACCCGCTCACTTGTGCTCGCCCGGCGGCGCCTGGCGGCGCTGCCCGGGGGCGGTGGCACGCCGCTCGCCGCCGGTATCGAGGCGGCCCTGGAGCTGTCCCTGGACGTGCTGCGCCGCGGCGGCACGCCCCTGGTGCTGCTGCTCACCGACGGCCGCGCCAACATCGACCGGAGCGGCCAGCCGGGCCGGCAGGCGGCGGCAGATGACGCCCGCCGGGCGGCCCGGCGGCTGGCCGAGGCGGGGGTAAGCGCGTTGCTGGTGGACACCTCCCCGCGCCCCCAGCCGCGGGCCCGGGAGCTGGCCGAGGCGTTGCGCGGGCGCTACCTGGCGCTGCCCCGGGCCGATGCGGCCAGCCTCAACCAGGCGGTGCGGGAGCTGGGCGCCGCCGGGCCGGCGGCGCCATGAGCAGCCGCCCCGCCGGTGGCGGGACCGGACCCCTGGACTGGGACTGCGACGGCCGGGACTGGCCCCACCGGGAGGCCAGCCAGTTCGTGGAGGCCGGCGGCCTGCGCTGGCACCTGCAGCGCATGGGCTCCGGGCCGGTGGCGCTGCTGCTGCACGGCACCGGCGCCGCCACCCACAGCTGGCGCGGGCTGGCACCGCTGCTGGCGGAGCACTTCACGGTGGTGGCGCCAGACCTTCCCGGCCACGGCTTCAGCAGCCGCCGGCCGCGCGCAGGCCAGTCTCTGCCCGCCATGGCGGAGGCCCTGGGCGGTCTGTTGGAGCGCCTGGGCCTCGCGCCGGCGCTGGGGGTGGGCCATTCCGCCGGGGCCGCCATCCTGGCCCGGATGACCCTGGACCGGCGGCTTGACCCCGGGCTGCTGGTGGGGCTCAACGCCGCCCTGCTGCCGCTGCGCGGGCTGGCGGGGCACCTGTTCTCGCCCGCCGCCCGGCTGCTGGCCTTGAATCCCCTGGTGCCGCGGCTGTTCGCCTGGCGCATGGCCCGGCCGGGGGCCGTGGAGCGGCTGCTGGCGGACACCGGCTCGCGGCTGGAGCCGGAGGGCGTCGAGCTCTACCGGCGGGTGGTCTGCCATCCGGGCCACGTGGCGGCGGCCCTGGACATGATGGCCCACTGGAACCTGGAGAGCCTGGCCCGGGAGCTGCCCCGGCTGCGTCCCGCGCCGCTGCTGCTGGTGGGCGGCGGCGACCGCACCGTGCCCCCCACCGAGGCCGGCCGGGTGCGGGAGCGGATTCCCGGCGCCCGGGTGGCGGAGCTGCCCGGCCTGGGTCACCTGGCCCACGAGCAACGCCCCGATCTGGTCGCGGAACGGGTCCGCCGGGAGGCGGCGGCCGCCGGTGTGGGGGAGGGTCGCGGTTGACTTCGGGCGGCGGCTGGGCCACTGTCAAGTAATTCGGTCATCAATAGAGTCAGGCCATGTTGACAATCCCGGCGGGCTGCACCCCGACGCCGCTGCGGGGGGCCGGCGCCAGGCCCCACGCGGTGGTCATCGGCAGCGGTTTCGGCGGCCTGGCGGCGGCGGTGCGCCTCGGGGCCCGCGGCTACCGGGTGACGGTGCTGGAGAAGCTGGATGCCCCCGGCGGCCGGGCCTACGTACACCGCCAGGACGGCTTCACCTTCGATGCCGGGCCCACGGTGATCACCGCCCCGTTCCTGTTCGAGGAGCTCTGGGCCCTGGCCGGCCGGCGCCTGGCCGAGGACGTGGAACTGCGGCCCCTGGAGCCCTTCTACCGCATCCGCTTTGACGACGGCGAGACCTTCAACTACAGCGGCGACGCCGACGCCATGCGCGCCGCAGTGGCCCGGCTGGCGCCGGCGGACGTGGCCGGTTTCGAGGCCTTCATGGCCGCCAGCGAAGCGATCTACAAGGTGGGATTCGAGGCCCTGGGCCACGTGCCCTTCGGCTCCTGGCGCGACATGCTGCGGGCGCTGCCCGACCTGCTGCGCCTGCGCAGCTACCGCAGCGTCTACGCCATGGTGTGCCGCTACGTGCGCGACCCGCGGCTGCGGGTGGTGCTGAGCTTCCATCCCCTGCTGGTCGGAGGCAACCCCTTCACCACCACCTCCGTGTACAGCCTCATCGCCCACCTGGAGCGGCGCTTCGGGGTGCACTTCGCCATGGGCGGCACCGGTCGGCTGGTGGCCGGGCTGGTGGACCTGATCCGCGGCCAGGGCGGTGAGCTGCGCTGCGGCGCCGAAGTGGGGCGCATCGACGTGCAGGGCGGGGCGGCCACCGGCGTGACGCTGGTCTCGGGAGAGCACATCCCGGCGGCGGTGGTGGTGTCCAACGCCGATTCGGCCTGGACCTACCGCCACCTGCTGGCGGCCCGCCACCGGCGGCGCTGGACCGACGCCCGGCTGGAGCGGTCCCGCTACTCCATGGGGCTGTTCGTCTGGTATTTCGGCACCCGGGAGCGCTACCCGGAGGTGGCCCACCACAGCATCGTGCTGGGGCGGCGCTACCGGGGGCTGCTGCGCGACATCTTTCAGCGCCGGGTGCTGGCCGCGGACTTCAGCCTCTACCTGCACCGGCCCACCGCCACCGATCCCTCGCTGGCGCCGGCGGGCTGCGACGCCTTCTACGTGCTCTCGCCGGTGCCCCACCTGGGGGGCGACGTGGACTGGGCGGAGCGGGCCGAGGCCTATCGGGCCGCCCTGTCCCGGCGCCTGTCCGAGACCCTGCTGCCGGACCTGGAACAGAATCTGGTCACCTCCCGGGTGGCCACGCCTCAGGACTTCGAGAGCCGGCTGCATGCCTTCCGGGGTGCCGGTTTCGGCCTCGAGCCGGTGCTCTCCCAGAGCGCCTGGTTCCGGCCCCACAACCGCAGCGAGGAGGTCGACCGGCTCTACCTGGTGGGCGCCGGAACCCATCCCGGGGCGGGCCTGCCCGGGGTGCTGTCCTCGGCCCGGGTGCTGGACCGGGTGGTGCCCGATGCCGCCCTGGCCTGAGCCGCCCCGGGCCGGCGCCGCCGACCACGCCGCCTGCCGGGAGGCTCTGGCCCGGGGCTCGCGCAGCTTCCGGGCCGCCTCGTTGCTGCTGCCGCCGCGGGTGCGCCGCGGCGCCCGCGGCCTGTACGCCTTCTGCCGGGAGGCCGACGACGCCGTGGACCTCGGAGGTGGCCGTCCCGAGGTGCTGGACACCCTCCACCGGCGCCTGGAGGCCGCCTGCGCCGGCCGCCCCGGGCCGGCGCCCGCCGACCGCGCCCTGGCCGAGGTGATGGCGGAGTTCGCCATCCCCCGGGCGCTGCCGGAGGCCCTGCTGGAGGGCTTTCACTGGGACGCCGAGGGCCGGCGCTACGCCGACCTGGCGCAGCTGCGGGCATACGCGGCGCGGGTGGCGGGCTCGGTGGGGGTGATGATGGCCCTGGTCATGGGCGCCCGGCGCGCGAGCGCCCTGGCCCGGGCCGCCGAGCTGGGCGTGGCCATGCAGCTCACCAACATCTGCCGGGACGTCGGCGAGGACGCCCGGGCCGGGCGTCTCTACCTGCCCACCGGCTGGCTGGCCGACGAGGGGCTGGACCCCGAGGCCTGGCTGCTCCGGCCCCGTCCCGACCCGGCCCTGGCGCGGGTAGTGGCCCGGCTGCTGGCGGCCGCCGACCAGCTCTACCGCCGCGCCACTGCGGGGGTGGCGGAGTTGCCGGCGGCCTGCCGGCCAGGCATCCACGCCGCCCGGCTGATCTATGCCGACATCGGCCACCGACTCGCCCGCCAGGGCCTGGACCCGGTGACCGGCCGTACCGTGGTGCCCGCCGGGCGCAAGCTGTGCCTGGCGGCGGCGGCGCTGCTTCCGACAACCGTGACGCAGCCGGGGCGCAGCATCCCCCCCCTGCCCGAGACCGCCTACCTGGTGGAAGCGGTGCGCCACGCGCCGCCGCCCGATCCCGGGGACCGGCCGGCGGCGGACCCGGTGGGCTGGACGGTGGACCTTTTCACCCGTCTGGAGCGGGCCCATCGCCTGGCCGGACCGGGGGGCTGAGGGCGGCGGCCATGAGCTCCGGCTGGATTGTGCTGCTGGAGTTCATGCTGGTGGTCGGGCTGGTGCTGGGCTTCGTGGTCTGGCAGCTGGTGTCGCTGCGCCGCCAGCGCCGGCGGGATCGGGACTGACGGCGCAGGGGGTGGCAACCCGCCCGGCGCCGGCCGAGGCCCGCCGTAGGGCAGGTTGCGAAGAAACCTGCCATCGGCGGTGGCGGAGGGACCGTGCCTCGGGCAAGGCACGGTCCGGTGACGGCCAAGCCGGGTTTACCCGCAAACGGCGATCCACGGCGGCCCGGGCCGCCTCAGCGGGCCCGCCGGGGCATGCGAAAAGGCAGCAGCGACTGCACCCAGCGACGCCGGAAACGCTCCAGGTCAAGGCTTTCGTGCACTGCCGGCAGCCGGCGGCCCCGGGCCACCATGGATACCAGCGAGCGGGCGTAGAAAGGGGTGTCCTCCAGGGTGCGCAGCAGCTGCGCGCCGGGCTGCTCGCTGCGGGCCCGCCGCTCCACCCGCCACAGGGTCCGTGGCAGGGCCTGCTCCGGCGGGGGCTCCACAGCCTGCACCCCGCCGTGTGCCCGGAACTCCAGCGCCAGGCTCCGGGGCTCGCCGTCCCGGGGCGTCAGGTCGTAATACACGCGGGTGCCGTCCGGCTGGCTGGTTCGGCTCCAGTGCCAGCCCTGGAAGCCCTGCTCCAGGGGTTCGGTGCCCAGGTTGGCATCCAGATAGCCGGCGCCCTGCCAGCGCAGGGCCGGACGCTCCAGGCAGACCTCCACCCGGGCCCGGGGCGCCAGCGGCCACCACCGGTGGCGGCCGGCCGGGTCCAGCCGGTGGCTGGTGCCGGGGACGGTCTCCGGGTGCAGGCGCACGCGCCCGCGGATGCGCGACGGCCAGGGCACGCCTAGCTCGTCGATGCCCACCTCCAGGGTTCCGTCCCGCCACTGCAGGGTGCTGGGGCCGATGGCGAGCCGGGCGTCGCTGCGCTGCAGCGCCGCGGCGGAGCGCTCGGTCATGGCCCAGCGCTTGGCGCGGGGGCCGTACAGCGCCACGTTGAGGGCGCAGTGGCGGGTGGGCTCGGCGGGGCCGCGGCGCCGGGCACGGGCGTAGTAGGGAGAGAACACGCTGCCGATGAAGGCGATCAGGGTCAGGCCCATCTCGCCGTCGTCGCTCAGGGCGTCCAGGTACCACCAGGCGTAGCCGTCCGGCGGGACCTGGTGCCGGAACCCAGGTCCGAGAGCAGGGCCGCCGCGGCCAGGCGTCCCGACAGGGCCGCCATGGGCAGGCCCGGCCCCGGGTGCACGCTGCCCCCCGCCAGGTACAGGCCCGGCAGCCGGGTCCGCGCCCCCGGCCGCTGGAATGACGCCTTCCAGCCGTGGGAGGCCGGTCCGTACAGTGCTCCCGCGGTGCCAGGAAACAGTCTCTCGAAGTCCGCCGGCGTGGTCACCCGGGTGAGGGCTTCCTCCCGGTCCACCTGCGCTCCGCAGCGCGCCAGCTGGGCGAAGGTCCGATCCGCGCATGCCTCGATCTCCGCGCTCGCGAATGGGTGATGGTCGCCGGTGGCCGGCGCGTTCACCAGGCACAGCAGCCGCTCCGGCCCCTCGGGGGCGGGGGCGTCGGCGGCGGGCCGGTCCTGGGCACAGACGTAGACGGTGGGCTCCCGGGGTGTGCGGCGCTGGTCGAAGACGTCCTCGAATTCGGCGGCGTAGTCCCGCGAGAAGAACACGTTGTGGTGCACCAGGGGGAAGCCCCGGGTGCGGGCCAGCAGGCTCCAGGTGACCGCGGACTGGGAGCGGGGCATCCCGGGCGAGGAGGGCAGGGACCGGGCGGCGGCGGCGCCCAGGTGGCCGGCCGCCACCGCGGCGGTGTCGGCGTTCAGCACCACCGCCTCGGCGGCGAGCTCCTCGCCGCCGGCCAGGCGCACCCCGCTCACCCGTCCCTGGTGGACCAGCAACTCGGCCACCGAAGTCTCGTAGCGCAGCTCCACGCCCTTCTGCCGGGCCACGGCGGCCAGCGCCTCGGCGAGGCGGTGCATGCCGCCGCCCAGGCGCCAGACCCCGGCCTGCTCCACATGGGCCACCAGCATCAGGGTGGCCGGCGCCTGGAACGGCGAGCTGCCGCAGTAGGTGGCATAGCGGCCGAACAGCTGGCGCAGGCGCGGGTCGTGGAAGCTCTGCTCCAGGGCCTGCCAGAGGGTGGCGAAAGGCCGGATGCGCCACAGCCCGCCCAGCCCGGAGAGCCCGGCCCGGCGCACCAGGCCCGCCGGGCTGGGCCGCTCGGCGCGGATGAAGGAGTGCTCCAGGGTCTGGTAGATGCGCCGCGCCTCGTCGATGAAGCGCCGGAAGCGCCGGCCCTCGGCGGCGCCGGCCAGAGTTGCGATGGCCTCGGCGCTGCGCTGCGGGTCCGCGAACAGATCCAGGTGGCGTTCGGCGTCCCAGGCGTGGCGGGCGAGGATCTCCGCCGGCTGCAGATCCAGGTGGTCTTCCAGGCGGCTGCCGGCGGCGGCGAAGACATCGTCGAACACCTCCCGCAGGGTCAGCACCGTCGGGCCGGAGTCCACCGGCCGGCCGCCCACGGTCAGGCTGCGCAGCTTGCCCCCCGGGGCGGCGCCGCGCTCCAGCAGGGTGACGTCAAGCCCCTGCGCCGCCAGGTCCAGGGCGGCCACCAGCCCGCCTATGCCTGCTCCCACCACGATGGCCCGGCTCCCCGGCACGCCCCTGCCTCCCATCGGCTGCTCCGTTGACCTTACACCGGCCGGTGTCTATTATACATGACACTTGTAAATGTAACGACAACATGACGTCTGCGCAGGGCGCCGCAGCAGGGGAGGACCGCACATGGATCCCAGGACCCGCATCGAGACTGCCCTGGCCGAGGCGCTGGCCCGCTGCGAGGGCGCCGGCCGCCCCCGGCGGCTGGCCGCCGCCATGCGCCACGCCGTGGTGCCCGGCGGCGCGCGCATTCGGCCACGCCTGTGCCTGGCGGTGGCCGGGGCCTGCGGCGAGGACCATCCCGGCGTCACCGATGCCGCGGCGGCGGCCATCGAGCTGCTGCACTGCGCATCCCTGGTGCACGATGACCTGCCCTGTTTCGACGCCGCGGAGCTGCGCCGGGGGCAGCCCTCGGTGCACCGGGCCTTCGGCGAGCGCCTGGCGGTGCTGGCCGGGGACGCCCTCATCGTGCTGGCCTTCGAGACCCTGTCCCGGCAGGTGGCCGCGGCCCCGGAGCGCAGCGCCCGGCTGCTGCTGATCGTGGCCCGGTCGGTGGGCATGCCGGCCGGCATCTGTGCCGGCCAGGCCTGGGAGTGCGAGCCCCGGGTGTCCCTGGAGGAATATCACCGGGCCAAGACCGGTGCCCTGTTCGCCGCCGCTACCGAGGCCGGCGCGGTGGCCGCCGGGGTGCCGGCGGCGCAGTGGCAGGCAGTGGGCGAGTGCCTGGGAGCGGCCTACCAGGTGGCGGACGACATCCGGGACGCCGCCGCCACCGAGGCGGAAGTCGGCAAGCCGGTGGGCCGGGACGCCGCCCTGGGCCGGCCCAGCGCCACGCAGGAGCTGGGCCTCACCGGCGCCAAGACGCGGCTCCAGGAGCTGGTAGGCCGGGCCGTGGCTGCAGTTCCGGAGTGCCCCGGTGCAGCCGAGCTGCGCAGCCACATCCGCACCGAGGTGCGGCGGCTGCTGCCGCCCCGGTTGGCCCGGTCCGCGGCCTGAGCCGGCTGCCGGGCGGAGCGGGTGGCCGGCATCGCCACCTCGGCGGCCGACAGCCGCAGCAGGGGCTGGCGGGAGCGCTGGCGCGACTGGCGCAACCGCCTGCTGGCGAGCCGCGGCTTCCAGGAACGCATGGCCGCCTTCCCCCTGACCCGGCCGGTGGCCCGGCGCCGGGCCCGGCGCCTGTTCGACCTCTGCGCGGGCTTCGTCTACTCCCAGGTGCTGCTCGCCTGCGTGCGCCTGCGGCTGCCCGAGCTGCTGGCCGAGGGGCCCTGCACCCCGGCCGAGGCCGCCGGCCGGCTGGGGCTGCCGGAGACCGGCGCCGCCCGGCTGCTGGAGGCCGCGGCGTCCCTGGGCCTGGCCGAGGGCCGCCCCGGCGGGCGCTTTGCCCTGGGGCCCCGGGGCGCGGAGCTGCTGGGCAACCCCGGGGTGGCGGCCATGGTGGCCCACCACCCCCTGCTGTACGCGGATCTGGCGGACCCCGTGGCGCTGCTGCGTGGCGGCGCCGGGACCACCCGGCTCGGCGGCTACTGGCCCTATGCCGGCAACCCGCGGGCGACGGGTCTGGAGGACGGCGATGTCGCCCCCTACAGCGAGCTGATGGCGGCCTCCCAGCCCCTGATCGCCGCCCAGGTGCTGGCGGCCTACGGCATGGGAGGCCACCGCCGGCTGCTCGACGTGGCGGGCGGCGAGGGGGCCTTCCTGGCCGCAGTGGCGGCCCGCTGGCCCCACCTGGAGCTGTCCCTGTTCGAGCTGCCGGCGGTGGCCGGGCGTGCTCGCCGGCGGCTCGCGGCGCGGCAGATCCCGGCGCAGGTGGTGGCCGGGGACTTCCGGGCCGAGGCGCTGCCCGCCGGGGCCGACCTGGTGACCCTGGTGCGGGTGCTCCACGACCACGACGACGCCACGGTGCTGGCACTGCTGGAACGGGTGCGCCGCGCCCTTCCCGCGGACGGCAGCGTGCTGGTGGCCGAGCCGCTGGCGGATACCCCCGGGGCCGAGGCGGTGGGCCAGGCCTACTTCGGTTTCTACCTGCTGGCCATGGGCCAGGGCCGGCCGCGCGGCCTGCCGGAGCTGACGGCCCTGCTGCGGCAGGCCGGTTTCCAGCGGCCGCGGCTGCTGGCCTCCCCGATGCCCATGCTGACCCGGGTGCTGCATGTCAGGCCGGCGCGACGAACGGCTGTAACGATCACTTGACGTTTGTGAAAGTAAAGTTAGACTGACACTCCATGGCTACTTCCTCCACCATCGTCCCGCTGCCGTTCGGTGCTCCCGAGCTGAGCACCACGGCCGTGGTCCTGCAGGGGCCGGAGCGCCTGGCCCTGCACCGTCTGGACCTGGATCCGCCCGGCGACGCGGAGCTGCTGGTGGCGGTGGAGTGGAGCGGCATCAGCGCCGGCACCGAGCGGTTGCTGTGGTCGGGGAAGATGCCGCCGTTCCCCGGCATGGGTTATCCGCTGGTGCCGGGCTACGAGTCCGTGGGCCGGGTGCTGGAGGCGGGCGCGCAGACCGGCATGGAGCCCGGCCAGAGCGTGTTCGTGCCCGGCGCGCGCTGCTTCGGCGAGGTGCGCGGCCTGTTCGGCGGCGCCGCCTCCCGGCTGGTGGTGCCCGCCGCCCGGGTCTACCCCATCGACGAGGCACTCGGCGAGCAGGGCGTGCTGCTGGCGCTGGCCGCCACCGCCCGCCACGTCCTGGCCGGTGGCGACGCCCCGGAGCTGATCGTGGGCCACGGCGTGCTGGGCCGGCTGCTGGCCCGCCTGGTGCTCTACTGCGGTGCCGCCGCCCCGGTGGTCTGGGAGCGCGAGCCGTCCCGCCGCCAGGGGGCCGACGGCTACCCGGTGGTGGATCCTGATACCGACTCCCGCCGCGACTACCGGGTGATCTGCGATGTCAGCGGCGATCCTGGCCTGCTGGACACCCTGGTGGGCCGCCTGGACCACGGCGGCGAGCTGGTGCTGGCGGGTTTCTATCCGGGCGCGGTGAGCTTCGACTTCCCGGCCGCCTTCATGCGCGAGGCGCGCCTGCGGGTGGCCGCCGAATGGCGCCCCGCCGACCTCGCGGCGGTGAGCGAGGCAGTGGCCTCCGGGGCCCTGTCCCTGGACGGCCTCATCACCCACCAACGCCCGGCGGAGCAGGCCGAGGCCGCCTACCGCACTGCCTTCGCCGATCCCGCCTGCCTGAAGATGATCCTGGACTGGAGGGCCCTTCCATGAGCGCGTCCCCCCGCGGCAACGGCGAGGCGCTGCCCTGGCCGAACCTCAACGAGCAGCTGCGCGCCGAGGCGGCCGAGGAGCCGGAGCCGGTGTCCACGGCACCGGCGACCAAGCAGACCCAGATCATCGCCATCTACGGCAAGGGCGGCATCGGCAAGAGTTTCACCCTGGCCAACCTGTCCTACATGATGGCCCAGCAGGGCCAGCGGGTGCTGCTGATCGGCTGCGACCCGAAGAGCGACACCACCTCGCTGCTGTTCGGCGGGCGCGCCTGCCCCACCATCATCGAGACTTCGTCCCGCAAGAAGGAAGCCGGCGAGCAGGTGGCCATCGGCGACGTCTGCTTCAAGCGCGACGGCGTGTTCGCCATGGAGCTGGGTGGCCCCGAGGTGGGCCGCGGCTGCGGCGGGCGCGGCATCATCCACGGCTTCGAGCTGCTGGAGAAGCTCGGCTTCCACGAGTGGGGCTTCGACTACGTGCTGCTGGATTTCCTGGGGGACGTGGTCTGCGGCGGCTTCGGCCTGCCCATCGCCCGGGACATGTGCCAGAAGGTCATCGTCGTCGGCTCCAACGACCTGCAGTCGCTGTACGTGGCCAACAACGTCTGCTCCGCGGTGCAGTACTTCCGCAAGCTGGGCGGCAACGTCGGCGTGGCCGGGCTGGTGATCAACAAGGACGACGGCAGCGGCGAGGCCCAGGCCTTCGCGCAGGCTGCCGGCATTCCGGTGCTGGCCTCCATCCCCGCCCACGACGACATCCGCCGCAAGAGCGCCAACTACCAGATCATCGGCCGGCCCGAGAGCGAATGGGGCCCGGTGTTCGAGGGCCTGGCGGCCAACGTCGCCAGCGCGCCGCCGCAGCTGCCCGACCCTCTCGCCCATGAGGAGCTGCTCGGCCTGTTCAAGGGCGACGCGGTGGGGCGGGACGTGGTGCTGGACCCGGCCAGCCCCGAGGACATGCGGGGCGCCGACTTCGTCGAGAAGCCCTCCCTGGAAGTGGTCTACGACGATGCCTGAGGCGGACCGCACAACCCCGCGCGGCGCCGAGGTGGCCTATGACGCCGCCGCCGAGGCGCCGGTGGCCGAGACGGCCCAGGCCGGCGCCGGGGAGGCGCAGCCGATTGCTGCTGCCGGCCCCGGCTGCCACGGCGAGCGCGCCGAGCTGCGCCGGGCGGCCGCGGAGGCGGGCAACGGCGAGACCCTGGCCCGCTACGCCGCCGACTATCCCATGGGCCCCCACGACCAGCCGCAGAGCATGTGCCCGGCGTTCGGCTCGCTGCGCGTGGGGCTGCGCATGCGGCGCACCGCCACAGTTCTGTCGGGCTCCGCCTGCTGCGTCTACGGCCTGACCTTCACCTCCCACTTCTACGGTGCCCGGCGCACCGTTGGCTACGTGCCGTTCAACTCCGAGACCCTGGTCACCGGCAAGCTGTTCGAGGATATCCGCGATGCCGTGCACCGGCTCGCGGATCCGGAACGCTATGACGCCGTGGTGGTGATCAACCTGTGCGTGCCCACCGCCTCCGGCGTGCCGCTGCGGCTGCTGCCCAAGGCCATCAACGGCGTGCGGGTGGTGGGTATCGACGTGCCCGGCTTCGGCGTGCCGACCCACGCCGAGGCCAAGGACGTGCTGGCCGGGGCCATGCTGGCCTACGCCCGCGGCGAGGCCGAGCAGGGGCCGGTGCAGGCCCCCCGGGGCGGGCGCAGCGCCCGCCCTGCCGTGGCCCTGCTGGGGGAGATGTTTCCCGCCGACCCGGTGAGCATCGGCCAGCTGCTGGAGCCGCTGGGCCTGGCCGCCGGTCCGGTGGTGCCCACCCGCGAGTGGCGGGAGCTCTACGCCGCCCTGGACGCCTGCGCGGTGGCCGCGGTGCATCCCTTCTACACCGCGGCCATCCGCGAGTTCGAGGCCGCCGGCCGGCCGGTGCTGGGCTCCGCGCCGGTGGGCGTGGACGGCACCGCCGCCTGGCTGGCATCGGTGGCGGAGCATTGCGGCGTGTCCGCCCGGCGCCTGGATCGCGCCCGGGCCCAGGCCCTGCCGGCGGTGGCCGCGGCGCTGAAGGCGGCGCCGGTGCGCGGGCGCATCACCCTGTCCGGCTACGAGGGCTCCGAGCTGCTGGTCGCCCGGCTGCTGGTGGAGAGCGGCGCCGACCTGCGCTACGTGGGCACCGCCTGCCCGCGCACCCCATGGTCCGAGGCCGACCGGGACTGGCTCCAGGCCCACGGCGTGGACGTGGCGTACCGGGCCTCCCTGGAGCGGGATCTGGCAGCCCTGGAGGAATTCCGCCCGGACCTCGCCATTGGCACCACGCCAGTGGTGCAGCGGGCCAAGGAGCTGGCCGTGCCGGCCCTGTACTTCACCAACCTGATCTCCGCCCGGCCGCTGATGGGTGCGGCCGGAGCCCATTCCCTGGCCCAGGTGGTGAACACCGCCATGGCCAACAAGGCGCGCTTCGACGCCATGCAGCAGTTCTTCGCCGGCGTTGGCCAGGGCCATCGGGCCGGCGTCTGGCCGCAGCCGCCGGGGGAGCCGCCGGCGCCGGCTGCCGGCGCGCCGGAGGATTCCGGCCCGGTGGGGGAGACCGCCTGATGCTGGTGCTGGACCACGACCGGGCCGGGGGCTACTGGGGGGCGGTGTACATGTTCACCGCCGTCAAGGGCCTGCAGGTGATCATCGACGGCCCGGTAGGCTGCGAGAACCTGCCGGTGACCTCGGTGCTGCACTACACCGACGCCCTGCCGCCGCACGAGCTGCCCGTCGTGGTCACCGGCCTGTCCGAGGCGGAGTTGGGCCAGCACGGCACCGAGCAGGCCCTGAAGCGGGCCCACGCCACCCTCGATCCGGACCAGCCCAGCGTGGTGGTGACCGGTTCCATCGCCGAGATGATCGGCGGCGGCGTGACGCCGGAGGGCACCGGCATCCAGCGCTTCCTGCCCCGGACCATCGACGAGGACCAGTGGCAGAGCGCCGACCGGGCGCTGTTCTGGTTGTGGTCCCAGTACGGCCTGAAGCGGGGCAGGGCCCCCCGGGCCCGGCGCCGCAAGGCCGGCGAGCCGCCCCGGGTGAACATCATCGGGCCGGCCTACGGGATGTTCAACACGCCCTCCGACCTGGCGGAGATCCGCCGCCTGGTGGAGGGCATCGGCGCCCGGGTGAATCAGGTGTTCCCGCTGGGCGCCGAGCTCTCCGAGGTGCCCCGGCTGGTGGATGCCGAGGCCAACGTCTGCATGTACCGGGAGTACGGCCGGCTGCTCTGCGAGGCGCTGGACCGGCCCTACCTGCAGGCGCCGGTGGGCCTGCACAGCACCACCGCCTTCCTGCGCAGCCTGGGCGAGCTGCTGGGCCTGGACCCGGAGCCGTTCATCGAGGCCGAGCGCCACACCACGCTGAAGCCCCTCTGGGATCTGTGGCGCTCGGTGACCCAGGATTTCTTCGGCACCGCCAGCTTCGCCGTGGTGGCCAACGAGACCTACGCCCGGGGCCTGCGCCACTTCCTGGAGGGCGAGCTGGGGCTGCCCTGCCGGTTCGCCTTCGCGCGCCGCTCCGGGGCCAAGACCGACAACGAGGCGGTGCGCCGGGCGGTGCAGGAAGAGACCCCGCTGATCCTGTTCGGCAGCTACAACGAGCGCATGTACCTGGCGGAGACCGGCGCCCGCGCCGTGTACATCCCGGCCTCCTTCCCCGGCACCGTGATCCGCCGCCACACCGGCACCCCGTTCATGGGCTACGCCGGCGCCGGCTACCTGGTGCAGGAAGTCTGCAACGCCCTGTTCGAGGCCCTGTTCCACATCCTGCCCCTGGGCAGCGACCTGGACCGTGTGGATCCCACCCCCGCCCGGAGCCATGCGGAGCTGCCCTGGGACGAGGATGCCCGGGCCGCCCTGGACCGCCAGGTGGACTCCGAACCGGTGCTGGTGCGCATCTCCGCGGCCAAGCGGCTGCGGGACGCCGCCGAGCGCCACGCCCGGGCGGCGGGAGAGACCCGGGTCAGCGCGGGCCGGCTGGAGCGGGCCCGTCACGAGCTGGCGGAGGGACGGATCTCGTGAGGGCCGTGCCCGCCAGCACCAGCCAGGGCTTGCGCGGGGCAGCCGCGCTTCAGCCCGCCGGCCAGTCATCCCAGCAGCGGCCCGCCTGGCGGGCCCCGCACCGTCCGGAGGCAGCCATGGCCGCCCAGCACACCTCTCCGGTTCTTCATCCCGCCGACGGCGGGGACCGCAGCGACTTCCGGCTCATCTTCGGCGCCAGCTACCTGCTGTTCCTGCTGGTGGCGGTGGGCCGGCGGCTGGTGCCCAGGCGTCGCTGGCAGGGCGCCCCGGCGCGCGGGCGAAGGCGCTCGGTGTTCGCCGAGGCCAGAGCCGCGGCAGCGACTTATCTGCCCTTTGCCTTTATGGGCTAGGAGGGGGCTTGCGAATTTCGCCCGGCCGCGAGCCGGGTGGAACAGGGCCGTGGCCAGCGCGCCACGGTGAACACAGCCGCCCGGAACTGGGGCGGCGACCGGCCGTACGGCGCAGCGGAGGATAGAACCATGGCTGATACGGAAAAAAAGGAGACATCGCTCTCCGGCCTCTCGGAGGCGGAGGCCAAGGAGTTCCACGACATCTTCATGATCAGCTTCGGCGTGTTCATGGCGGTGGCTGTGGTGGCCCACTTGCTGGCCTGGGCCTGGCGGCCCTGGCTGCCCGGCCCCGAGGGCTACGCCTCGGTGATCGACGGTGTCAACGGCGTGGTGGGGTCCGTCATCCCCTACCTCGCATAGGAGGGCCGACCAGTGGGCAACATGTGGAAGATCTGGCTGCTTTTCGACCCGCGCAGGGCGTTGATCGCCCTGTTCACCTTCCTGTTCGTGCTGGCACTGCTGATCCATTTCATCCTGCTCAGCACGGACCGCTTCAACTGGCTGGAGGGCCCTTCGGCAAGCAGTGGCTCCGTGGCGCAGCAGATGTCAGCGCTGCCCGCGGAGCGGGCCGCGAAAGTGAACTAGCGTCGCTGGCTGCCAGCCCGGCAGGCGGCGCCAGCGTGCCGCCTGCCGGGCTGGGGACGCGGGCCAGGGAAGGCCGGTCCGGGGACCCACAGCGCCCGGCCGGGGGGATATCGCCCCCCGCGGGCGGACCGGTCGCCGGGCCAGCAGGGGCGGGGGAGGGAACGGCCCACAGGGTCGCCCCCACCGGTGGACGGGCGCTCCGGACGTGAGGATCCGGCTATGGCCATGCTCAGCTTTGAACGACAGTACCGCGTCCGGGGCGGGACGCTGCTCGGCGGCGACCTGTTCGACTTCTGGGTCGGACCGTTTTACGTCGGCTTCTTCGGGGTCACCACACTGTTCTTCTCGGTGCTGGGAACCCTGCTGATCATCTGGGGGGCCTCGCAGGGGCCCACCTGGAATATCTGGCAGATCAACATCGCGCCGCCCGACATCAGCTACGGCCTGGCGCTCGCGCCGCTGATGGAAGGGGGGCTGTGGCAGTTGATCACCATCTGCGCTCTGGGGGCGTTCATCTCCTGGGCCCTGCGCCAGGCGGAGATCGCCCGCAAGCTTGGCATGGGCATCCATATCCCGGTGGCCTATGGGGTGGCGGTGTTTGCCTACTTCTCGCTGGTGGTGATCCGGCCGGTGCTGCTGGGCGCCTGGGGGCACGGCTTCCCCTACGGCATCCTCAGCCACCTCGACTGGGTCTCCAACGTCGGCTACCAGTACCTGCACTTTCATTACAACCCGGCGCACATGCTGGCGGTGAGCTTCTTCTTCACCACCACCCTGGCGCTGTCCCTGCACGGCGCCGTGGTGCTCTCGGCCATCAACCCCAAGAAGGGCGAGACGGTGCGGGCCGCCGAGCATGAGAACACCTATTTCCGCGACGCCATCGGCTACTCCATCGGCGAGTTGGGTATCCACCGGCTGGGCCTGTTCCTGGCCCTGAGCGCCGGCTTCTGGAGCGCGGTGTGCATCGTGCTCAGCGGCCCGTTCTGGACCCGCGGCTGGCCGGAGTGGTGGAGCTGGTGGCTCGACCTTCCCATCTGGTAACCGGGCGAGGGCTCTAGCGATGGCGGAATACCAGAACATCTTCACCCGGGTCCAGGTGCGGGGCCCGGCCTACGCCGGCGTGCCACTGCCCGGCGGGCCCTGGGGACGCCAGGGGCGTGCGTTCTTCTCCTACTGGCTGGGGCGCATCGGCGATGCCCAGGTGGGGCCTTTCTATTTGGGCTGGCTGGGGCTGGCCTCGCTGCTGTGCGGCTTCATCGCCATCGAGATCATCGGCCTGAACATGTGGGCCTCGGTGGGCTGGGATCCCATCCAGTTCGTGCGCCAGCTGCCCTGGTTGGCCCTGGAGCCGCCGCCGCCGGAGTACGGCCTGAGTCTGCCGCCGCTGAACGAGGGCGGCTGGTGGTTGCTGGCGGGTTTCTTCCTCACCACCTCCATCCTGTTGTGGTGGCTGCGCATGTACCGCCGGGCCCGGGCGCTCGGCATGGGCACCCACGTGGCCTGGGCCTTCGCCTCCGCCATCTGGCTGTATCTGGTGCTGGGCTTCATCCGCCCCTTGCTGATGGGCAGCTGGGGGGAGGCGGTGCCGTTCGGCATCTTCCCCCATCTGGACTGGACCGCGGCGTTCTCGCTGCGCTACGGGAACCTGTTCTACAACCCCTTCCACATGCTGTCCATCGCCTTCCTGTACGGCTCGACCCTGCTGTTTGCCATGCACGGCGCCACCATCCTGGCGGTGAGCCGCTACGGCGGCGAGCGGGAGATCGAGCAGGTGGTGGACCGGGGCACGGCCTCCGAGCGGGCGGCGCTATTCTGGCGCTGGACCATGGGCTTCAACGCCAGCATGGAGTCCATCCACCGCTGGGCCTGGTGGTTCGCGGTGCTGACCCCGCTGACCGGCGGCATCGGCATCCTGCTCACCGGCACGGTGGTAGACAACTGGTTCCTTTGGTCGGTCAAGCACGGCGTGGCCCCCGCCTACCCCGAGGTGTTCCCCGGTGTGACGGACCCTGGCGCCATGCAGGGGGGACAGTAATGAACGGCGCGATCCGCAATGCCCTGATCGTCCCGCTGGCGGCCGCGGCCCTGCTGCTGGCGGGCTGCGAGCGCCCGCCGATGGAGGACGTGCAGCGGGGCTACCGCGGCACCGGCATGGTGCAGGTCTACAATCCCCGCCGCGTGGCCGAGGACGCCGCCCGGCACCAGGTGCCGGAGCCCGAGCCGGCGGTGGCCGATGAGGGACCGACCGCCGGTGGGACCTACCAGAACGTGCAGGTGCTGGGCGATCTCAGCGCGGCGCGCTTCAACCGCCTGATGCAGGCCATCACCGCCTGGGTGGCGCCGGAGCAGGGCTGCACCTACTGCCACAAGGCCGAGAACTTCGCCTCCGACGCCCCCTACGCCAAGAAGGTGGCCCGGCGCATGCTGCAGATGACCCGGGCCATCAACGGCCAGTGGGGCGACCACGTGGCCGCCACCGGGGTCACCTGCTACACCTGCCACCGCGGCCGGCCGGTGCCCGCCGAAGTCTGGGTGAAGCCAGCGCCCCGGGTGCATTTCACCAGTATGGCCGGCAATCGGGCGGGGCAGAATGCCCCGGCCCCGGCCGCCGGCCTGACCTCGCTGCCCGCCGACCCGTTCACTCCCTTCCTGCTGCAGGACCATGGCATCCAGGTGGCGGGAGCCACCGCCCTGCCCACCGGCAACCGCCACTCCATCAAGCAGACCGAGTGGACCTACGGCCTGATGATGCACATGTCGGAGGCGCTGGGGGTGAACTGCACCTACTGCCACAACAGCCGCATCTTCGCCGACTGGCGGCAGAGCACGCCGCAGCGGGTCACCGCCTGGCATGGCATCCGCATGGTTCGGGAGCTGAACCGCCAGCACCTCGAGCCGCTCACCCGGCTGTTTCCGCCGGAGCGGCTGGGTCCCACCGGCGACGTCGCCAAGGTGCATTGCGCCACCTGCCACCAGGGGGCCTACAAGCCGCTGTACGGAGCTGCAATGCTGGAGGACTACCCCAGCCTGCGGGAGTAAGCCTCGCTTCGGGCTAGTTCACGGCGCCCGTCGGGGCGTCAATACTGGAGGGGAAGATGGCAGCGGCCGGCCTCGCGGGGTTCCGGCCGGAGGCGGCGATGACCTCGGAGGGACTGGCAGACGCCCTTAAGGCCCGCACCGGGCCCCTGCACAGGGAGGCGGAGCGCACCGGGCTGGTGGCGGCCCTGGTCCGGGGCGAGGCAAGCCTCGCCGGCTACACGCTGTGGCTGCGCAACCTCTATCCCGTCTACCGGGTGCTTGAATGGTCCCTGGAGCGCCACTGCCAGGCGGCGGGAGTGGGTCGGGTGGTGCGCCCTGACCTGTACCGGGCCGCGGCCCTGGCGGCAGACCTCGGCGCGCTGGTGGGCCGCGGCTGGCGACGGCTGCCGCTGCTGCCGGAGGGCCGGCGCTACGCCCGCAGGCTGGCTGAGGCCGGCCGCCACGCTCCGCCGCGGCTGGTGCCCCACGCCTACACCCGCTACCTCGGCGATCTCAACGGCGGCCGCGTGCTGCGGCGCCGGCTGGTGGAGGGCCTGGGGCTGCCGGCGGCCTGTCTGGGCTTCTACGAATTCCCCGAGCCTGCGCAGCCGCCCGCTCTGGCGGTGGCCTACCGCCGGGCCATCGACGCCGCCGGCGAGGAGGTGGCGGACTGGGAGGGGCTGCTGGCGGAAGCCGAGGTGGCGTTCCGCTGCAATATCCAGCTTTCAGTCGCGGTTGCAGACCGTATCAGGAGCAACGGCGCCGGCGGTTCAGGATCCCCGTTCGTCGGGGCCGCCACCGCCGTCGGCGTGGCGCAGTAGTCGCTCCAGCAGGGCCGCGGTGCGGGTCAACGAGGCCTGCACACTGTCCAGCATCTCGGACATCCGGGCCGGGTCGACGCCATCGGTGATCTCCAGGGCGGCCAGCTGGGCATTCTGCATTACCGTCGCCAGCAGTTCGCGGTAGGCCAGGCGGGCGCCGGGGTCCAGCTGCAGATTGACGATCCGGTTGCGGCCGGCGATTTCGTCGTGCAGGCGGCGGCGGGCTGCCTCCGCCTCCCGGCGCTGGCTGATGTCGGTGAACAGCAGTACGTAGCCGAGCACGTGGTCGGGGTCGGAGAACACCGGGTCGGCCCGCACCAGCAGGGGCCGGTCGCGGCCCTCGGCCTGTGCCGCCCGGACTTCCCCGCGCCAGGGCTCGCCGGTCTCCAGCAGGTTGCGCAGCTGTTCGCGGACGCGCGGCGCTTCCTCGAAGGACTCCGCCAGGTCTTCCAGCCATCGGGGCTGGCGGGTGTCGCCCGCCAGGCTCGCCTCGCCGGTGGCGTTGATCAGCAGGATGCGGCCGCTGGCGTCGGCGATCACCAGCGGTTGCTGAGACAGATGCACCTGCTGGGTGACCACGTCCAGCTGGTGGCGGGCGATCAGCATCCGCACCGCGCGGAACTGCTGGACCATGTCCGCCACCGACTCCCCGATCAACTGGGCGACTGCCAGCTCGTTGTGGTTCCAGGGCTCCGCAGTGCCCTCCACCTCCTGGTGCCATTTGGCGAAAGAGCGCCGCGGCGACAGGTCCTCCGGGGTCTCGCCCTGCAGCACCGCCTCGAAGGGATTGCCCCCCCAGGTGACGGTGCGGACCCGCTCGGGCCGGAACCAGAGCAGGTATTCCCCGGCGCCACTGGATACCGGAACGGCGAGCAGCCCGCAGGCGACGTTGCGCAGGGGCTCGAACTCCGGGACCTGCAGCGCCAGCGCATCGGCGCTGCGCACGGAACCCGGCGGCTGGCGGTCCAGCCAGCCCGCCAGCTGGCGCAGCCACTGGGTGCCGGGCACCTCGCCGACGCTCAGCACCTGGTCCTCCAGGAGCAGGGCAGCGCCGGTGGCGTTGACCGGCTGGAGCAGGGACCGGGGCTCGTCCAGCAGGGCGATTCGCCAGTCCCCTTCGCGCGCGACGGCCTCGGCCATGCGCTGCTCCAGACGCCGCACCGAGAGCTCCGCCTGGACCCGGGTAAAGCTTTCCAGGGCGGCGATGCGGGTGGCCACGGTCTCCGCCAGCACTTCGCAAAGCGCACGCAACCGGTAGCCGATGCGCCGTGGTGCGTAGTGATGGCAGGCCACCAGCCCCCACAGCTGGTCGCCCACCACCAGCGACATCACGAGCGTGGCGGAGACGCCCATGTTGCGCAGATACTGCAGGTGGATGGGCGACATGCTGCGCAGGTAGCTCAAGGACATGTCCAGCTCGGCGCCGGTGTCCGGGGAGCGGACCGGCACCAGGGGCACCGGGGTGTAGTCCACGTCCACCAGCACCCGCACGCGGTTGCGCCGGTACAGCTGGCGGGCCATCTGGGGGATGTCGGTGGACGGGTACCAGTTGCCCAGGTAGGGTTCCAGCCCGGGTTCGGCCGCCTCCGAGAACACCTGCCCATGGCCAGCATCGTCGAAGCGGTAGACCATCGCACGGTCGTAGCCGGTGAGGGTCTTGAAGTGCCGCGCCGCCTCGTCGCATAGACCGCGCAGGGAGGAGCTGGCCAGCACCGCCTGGATGGATTGCTCGATACCTTCCGGCGGCGGCTCCAGGGCGCCCGGGTGCTCCAGTTCCAGTACCAGGGCGCCGTCGGGGGAGCGGTGCAGCAGGCCGTCCAGTACGTGGTCTGGCTCTCCCACACGGCAGCGCAGAGCCACCGGCAGGGAGCTCAGGTCTTCGTGGCGATGCGCGGCCACCCGTGCGGCGATGTCCCCGGGCAGCTGCGTGGCGCGGCGGCCGCCGAGCTCGCCGTCCACGCCGAGCAGGGCAGGGGCGTTGGCGCTGCACTGGAGTACTGTCGCGTCGGCTTCGCGCAGGGCCAGCAATGCCCCGTGGGGTTGAACCGACCCCGCCAGGTGGATCGGTTCGCGCTCGCAATTGGAGAGATCCGCCCCTCCGAAGACAGGGATGGAGTGGGGATCCCCGGGCGGCAACTCAGCCGGCTCCCGGGCTCGATCCGCCCCCTTCCGCCGTCGCTTCCCCCCCGGCGAGGTCGTAGCGGTTGAGCTTGGCGTACAGGCTCTGGCGGCTCAGGCCCAGCAGTTCCGCGGCGGCAGTGCGGTTGCCCCCCGCCAGGCGCAGCGCCTCCTCGATGTAGTGGCGCTCCACCACGCCGACGGTGTCCGAGACCAGCGTCCGCAACGAGACTCGGCCGATCTGCTCGGTGAGGGAGCCGAGCAGTGCTCCCAGCCGGCTGTCGTCCCGGCGCACCAAGCGCCGGCTGACGTCCCTGATCAACAGGGCCAGATACCGGGGATCGCTGTCGATGTCGCCGGTGGCGGAGATTTCTACCTCGCGCTCGGTGCCCAGCTCGCCGCGGATGGCGGTGGAGAACAGCCGCACGACACCATGGCGGCGCACGTTGGCCAGCAGGATGGACAGGTCGGCCCCGGGACGCCCCAGCCAGCGGCTGACCCGCTCGCCACGCACCGACCCCTCGGCCCCCATCTGCACCAGGTCGAGGAACGCCTGATTGGCCTCCACGACGGCCCCGTCACGGTCGAGCACCACGAATGCGTCCGGCGCGCGGCGCAGCAACTCGGCCGCGCTGGCGTGATCTGCCGGGGGCGTGGTGTCGGGTTGGTCTGCAGGTGCCAGTTGCAGCAGAAACAGGGGGCCGGAGTCCGACGACATCTGCGACGCCCGCACCACCCACTGGGCCTGATCCGGACCCAGGTGGAGCAGCGCGGCAGGGGCTTTGCCCTGTTCCCGGACCCGGGCCAGGTTGGCCTGCAGGTTGGCGCGGTCGTTGTGGCCGATGAATTCCGGAAAAGGCCGGCCGTTCAGGTCGGCGCTGGACTTGCCCAGCGCGCGCAGCGCCGCCGGGTTGGCCTCGACCACACTGAGGTTGTCGGCCCGCAGCAGCAGTACCGCCTCGGTGGAGGCGGTGAACAGCAGCCGGTAGCGGGTCTCCACCTGACGCAGCTTCCAGTAGTCCCGCTCCATGACCTGCTGGGCCGCGACCAGCCGCGACTGGAGCTCGGCCACCGCCTGCAGACTCTTGCCGATGGCCACCAGCTGGTGGTCGTCGCCGAGGCTGACGGCGGTGAACTCCATCAGCACTTCCCGGCCGCCGGGGAAGCGCTGGTTGAGTTGCCGGAACCCGGCGACACCGGAGCGCCTTGCATCGTCCATGAGCCGTTGAACCTTGTCGCCGCCCACGTCGGCCACGGTCTCGTCCCAGCGGCGGCCGATCCACTGCGCCATGCCCTCGGCAGCCATCTGCTCCGAAACGGAAACGTCGCGGATCACCCCCTCGCGATCAAGAATCAGCTTCACATCGGGTTGGACAAGCGACTGCTCGGTCATGGACCTCGGCTTGCCGGCGGTGGCGTTCCGTGCTTCCAGGCCGGGCGCTCCTTTGATGGGCGTGGACGTGGATTTTCGGTCTTTTCGGCTGCATTGTCGTTCAATTCCGCGGTTCGTGGTAGAGGCGCGGCCGGCGCCGGGCGCTGGAGCAGATCCAGCATGTGGGCGGGCAGGGCGGCGGCCAGGGCCGCGCCGACCCAGAGCCAGGACGCGCCGACCAGGGCGGCCCGCAGGGCCAGCACCAGGCAGGCCCCGGCCAGCAGGCTGCCGGCCACGGCCCGCAGCCCCGGGCCGCGGCCAGCAAGCCGGTGCCAGGCTGCCAGGGCCGCCGCTTCCAGGGCCAGCCAGGCGAGAACCAGATCCGGCGCCGTGCCGCTGGCGAACAGCGATTCCACGCCTCAGGCCGGCTGCCGCGCGCCGCGGCGCCGCCAGGGCCGGGGCCGGAGCGGCGGGTTCTGGGGCGCCACGGCCATGACCGGATCAGGGAGAGACCAGGCGGAACAGGTGGGCCAGATCCTTGAAGAAGATGCGCAGATGGGCGGCGGGCTCGGCCCGCACCAGCTCCTTGTTCATATAAGCCTGCCAGGTCAGGCGCTGCACGTCGGGATCCCGGCAGATGCTGACGAAGCGCTCGCGGCGGCGGTCGCTGCAATACCAGAAGCGCTGCATTATGCCCAGCACCCAGAATACCCGGCCATGGGCCTTCATGAACCCGCGCCTGGCGCCGGCCAGGGCTCTGGGATCGCCGCTGGCGCAGAAACGCTCGGCGGCCTCGGCAGCCAGCCGCCCGCCAGTCATGGCGTAGTAGATGCCCTCCCCGGAGGCGGGCGCGACCACGCCGGCGGCGTCGCCTGCGAGCAGCGTGTCGCGGCCGTTGTCCCAGCGCCGCCTGGGGCGCAGCGGGATGGGGGCGCCCTCCCGGCGCACGGTGCTCACCTGCTCCAGGCCCGCGGCGCTGCGCAGGGCGCCGGTGGCGGTGCGCAGGGAGAAGCCCTTGCGGGCACTGCCGACTCCGACGCTGACGGTGTCGCCATGGGGAAACACCCAGCCGTAGAAATCGGGGGAAAGCCTCCCCTGGTAGTAGACGTCGCAGCGGCTACCCGCGAATTCGCCGGCGGGCGCCCTCACCACCTCGTGGTAGGCGGCCACCGAGGGGGGCTGGGGACTGCGCGGCAGCGCCTGGCGGGCCACCGGGGAGCGGGCGCCGTCGGCGCCGATCACCACCCGCGCCCGCACCCGCCGGCAGACCCCGGAGCCGTCCCGGTAGCCCAACTCGGCGAGCCCGTCCGCTCCGGCGGCGTAGCTTTCGAAATTGCCCTTACGGCGACAGGCGCCGGCGTCGGCGGCCCGGGCCCGCAGCCACTCGTCGAACACTTCG
Source organism: uncultured Ectothiorhodospiraceae bacterium (assembly GCA_964487155.1). Taxonomy (GTDB): domain Bacteria; phylum Pseudomonadota; class Gammaproteobacteria; order Nitrococcales; family Nitrococcaceae; genus CAZAQB01. The sequence goes on along the minus strand of CAZAQB010000005.1, from coordinate 25,300 downwards.
CGATCCACCATGCCCACGTAGCCGCCGTCGATCGGCATGTCGACGGTGCGCCCCGACGGCGCCACCATGCGCGCGGCAGAGATGCGCGCCACCAGCAGCGCATCGGGAATGTCGAAATCCCTCACCAGGCGCGGCGGGATGGCCCCGCCGCAGGGCTTGATGCGGCCCTCCCGGTCCAGCAGCAGCACCGAGCGGCCCTGGCGGGCCAGGTCGGTGGCGGCGGTGGCGCCGGCGGGACCGCCGCCCACCACCACGGCGTCGTAGGTCTCAACGGGGGCTCTTGCGCTCATTGCTTACCTGCCTGGGCCAGCAGCGCGCCGGCGGTAATGGGCATGCCGCGGGCCGGGCTGGCCTGGTCCCCGGTGCCTCGATAGACGCCGACGGCCAGCATGGCGGCGGCCAGGAATGCCGCTGCCTCGGCGGCGAACACCAGTCCGTAAGCCAGGGCGGGAAGGTCGACAAGGGCGCGGGTGAGGTCCACCGCCACTGTGCCGAGGAAGCCGCCGAGCCCGAACGCCAGGGCCTGGGCGGCCCCCCACAGGCCCATGCGTACCCCCTCGCCTCCCTGCCGGCCGGCCCCGGCCAGGCTCATCATGGAACCGATGGCGGCCACGGCGAAGGCGCCGTTGGCGGTGCCCAGGGCAAACACGTTGGCTGCCAGGGGCCAGCCGGCGCTGAAAAAACCGCCCGCCGCCAGCGCCAGCAGGGCGCCGGCCGAGGCGATGCAGCCGCCGATGCTCCAGGCGCGCAGCGAGCCGAAGCGCCGCCGGCCGCGGCCCGTGGCCAGCACTGCCACCAGCAGCATGCCGACAAGTACGCCGCCGTGCTGCAGTCCGGCGAGTTGGGTGGACTGGCCCGGTGTGAGGCCGAACACGGTGCCCGCAAAGGGCTCCAGGATCAGATCCTGGGCGCTGTAGGCGAGCATGGAGACGAACACGAACACGGTGAAGCGCCGCGCCTGGGGCTCGGCCCAGACTTCGGCGAGAGCGGCGCGGAACGAGCGCGCCGCCGGAGGCGTTGTCCCGGGTGCGGCGCCGACTTGGAGGCCGCGCTCGACGTTATGCACCGCCAGCACGGTGAGCAGGAAGGCGCTCCCCGCAACCACCGACGTAACGCTCAGCAGCCGGGCCGGGGAGAACGGATCCAGGAAGTGGCCGGCGAGTGCCGCGGTGACCACGAAGCCGGCGATCATCATGACCCAGACGATGGTGGCGGCGGCGGCCCGGCGCTCCGGCGCCACGGCCTTGGCCAGCAGCACCAGCAGGGAGGTGCCGGCGGCGCCCACGCCGAGGCCGATGAGCACGAAGGCCGCCACGGCCAGGGCGATACCGGCCCCGGCATGGATTGCCATCAGGTTGGTGGCCGCCGCCGCACCCACGCCGCCGCAGGCCAGCACGGCCATGCCGCCCACGATCCAGGGGGTGCGCCGGCCGCCCACATCGGAGCCGTGGCCGAGCCGGGGCCGCAGCATCTGGATGGCATAGTGCAGGGCCACCAGCACACCGGGAAGCATGGCGGGCAGCGCAAGCTCCACCACCATGACCCGGTTGAGGGTCGAGGTGGTGAGCACCACGACCGCGCCCAGGGCGGTCTGCACCAGCCCCAGGCGCACGATGCCGAGCCAGCCCAGTCCGCCGCCGGTCATGGCTGCAACCTTGCCAGGCTGCCGACAGCCCAGGCGCTTGCCAGCATTCCCAGCACGTAGAGGCTGGTGCCGGTAGCGTTGTACCAGGGGGCGCGCTCCCGGGGCGATTCCAGCAGCCGGCCCATGAGCAGCAGCTGCAGGGCGAGCAAGGCCGCCACCGCGGCTGCGTGCAGCGGCCGATCCCACAACGCCAGCAGCGCCACCACCACCGCCTGGGGCGCGGCCATCACCACACAGGCCACCCGCGCCGCCCGGTCCACCCCCAGGCGCACCGGCAGCGTGCCCAGACCCAGGCGCCGGTCGCCGGCCACCGCCTTGAAGTCGTTCAGGGTCATGATGCCGTGAGCGCCGAGGCTGTAGAGGGCGGCCAGGGCGAACACCCGGGGCTCGGGTACGGCGGCGGTCATCAGGGCGGCGCCGGCCAGCCAGGGCAGGCCTTCGTAGCTCAGGCCCACCGCTGCGTTGCTCCACCAGCCGTTGCGCTTGAGGCGCACCGGCGGGGAGCTGTAGGCCCAGGCCAGCAGCAGCCCGGCGAGCGCCGGGGCAAGCACCCAGGGGCCCAGGGTGGCCGCCACCACGGCGGACAGCACGGTCCAGACCAGCGCGAAGTGGAGTCCCCAGCGGCCGGGCACACGACCCGAGGGGATCGGGCGCCCGGGCTCGTTGATGGCGTCCACATGGCGGTCGAACCAGTCGTTGACCACCTGACTGGTGCCGCACAGCAGCGGCCCCGCGAGTAGAACGCCGGCCGCCAGTTCCAGCCAGCGGCCCTCAATGGATACGCCGGAACTGACCACGCCGCAGCCAAAGGCCCACATGGGTGCGAACCAGGTGATGGGCTTCAGCAATTCGGCAAGAGCGCCGAGGCTGGGGCGGGGCGGCGCGGTGGCCCCTTTCGCCAGTGTCTGGACCATGCGTGAAAACTAGACTGGACATATAGCTGTGTCAAGAGACATTGACATTCGTTGCCGGGCCGGAGACGCGCTGGCGGAAGTGGAGTTCCCGCCGGAGGAGGCGGTTTCCGACGACCGGTCTTTTTGGGGCGACAAACGGTCCGCGGGCCGCGCCGGGTGTGGCGTTTAGCGCGACGGGGAATCCGCTGCCGGGTCGTTGTCTCCCAGCCCGTAACGGCGCAGCTTCACGTACAGGCTCTGCCGGCTGAGCCCCAGTAACTCCGCCGCCGAGGCGCGATTGTTGCCGGTCAGCTCCAGGGCGGCCTGGATGCACAGCCGTTCGATCAGGTCGGTGGACTCGCGCACCAGTTCCTTCAGCGGTGCCCGCCCTACCAGCTCCGTGAGCTGCTCCACAGAGCGTGGCAGCTCCTGGTGGAGGTGGGACCGGGTGCCGCCGACCCGCTGGCCGGTGGCCCGAATGAAAAACGCCATGGCCCGGGGCTCCGGGGCACCCACCGCCGCTGAGGAGATCTCCACCTCGGCGCTGGTGCCGTGCTCGCCGCGCAGGGTGGTGGCGAACAGCCGCACGCTGCCGTGCTGGCGCAGGTTGGCGAGCAGCACGTCCAGATCCACGCCGGGCCGGCCCAGCCACTGGTCCAGGGACTGCCCGCGCGGCTGTTCCTCGCTGGCCAGCTGGGCCAGCTCCAGGAACATGGCATTGGCGGCGATGACGCTGCCCCGCGGGTCGGTGACGACAATGGCGTCCGGTGCGCTCTCCATCACCTCGATCAGGTCGGCATGGCGCTCCGGTACCCCACCGCCTGGGGACGGATCCAGCGGGCCCAGGCGCACCAGGAACAGCGAGGCGTTCTCCTGGCGCAACAGCGACGCCGACACCAGCAACTGCCGGCCACTGCCCATGACGCGCGCCCGCACCGCATCGACCCGGCCGGTCACCCGCACCCGGTCGAGGTAGGTGTCCACCGCCCGGGTGCCGTCGGCATCCAGTCCGGTGGGGAACACCCGGCCCACCAGCTCGGCAGCGCCGCTGCCCAGCAGGCGGCCGGCGGCGGGGTTCGCCTCCAGCACCCGGTGGGTGGTGGCGTCCAGCACCAGCACGCCATCCGTGGATGTCTGGAACAGCAGCCGGTAGCGGGTTTCCACGTGGCGCATGCGCCAGTAGTCCCGTTCCAGGGACTGCTGTGCCTCCACCAGCCGCTGCTGCAGCGCCGCGATGGCCTGCAGGTTGCGGCCCAGCAACACCAGGTGATCGTTGGCCGGCAGCCGCACCGCGCAGTAGCGTACGGGGAGGTCTGGTCCGCGGCGGGATGGGTGATTGACGTGGCGCCAGCGCCCCGGGCCTTCCCGGCCCGCCTCCTGCAGCAGGGCCTCCACCTTGGGGCGGCTCTCCACCGTCACGGTGTCAAGCCAGGGGCGGCCAAGCCAGGCGCTGTCCACCTCCCGGGCGAGTTCCGGTGAACCCACCGCGAAATCCAGAATCACGCCCTGGCCGTCTACCACCAGGGCGATGTCGGCACACGCGCCCAGCAGAGTGGCCGCGGTCTCGGCGTCGATGTCCCCCAGGGACCGGCCGGGCGCGGTGAACTGGCTCACGACCAACGAGCGTCTCCTCAGCCCCTGCCCCGGCGGCCCGCGGGCGCCGGCTGCAATCAGGTTCGCCCCGCCGACCGGGCCAACAGCCGGCTCGCTTCGAGGGGGGCCCGGCGACCGTCCGTGGCGGTGGCATCCGCGTGCACGGCATGCATCAGCTCGGGATGGGCCATGACCTCCGGCCCGCCCACCATGACTCCTACGTCGGGGTTCAGTGACGCCGCACGGATGGCCTCGATATCGGCACTGGCGTTTTCCACTGTCCGGTCGCAGCTCAGGGACAGGCCCACCACATCGAACCACTCGCGGTGAACCAGCGAGCGCAGCTCGCCGCGGGAGGCCAGCGGACCGCCCCAGACATCCCAGGCTGCGAGGCGGAAGAACTCCGCCACCATCAGCAGCCCGAAGGTGTGCTGTTCGCCCACCGCCGGCGCCAGCAGCACCCGGCGGCGGTGCAGGCAGTCGGCTGGCTCGTCCCGCGGCGGCATGCTGCGCTCCCGCAATGCGAGCTGAAGCTGCCCCACGCCGAGGGTCACTTCGGTGAAGTCGCAGCGGTCATCGTTCCAGAGCTCTCCCAGGTGCCGGGCGGCCGGGGCCAGCACGTCCAGGTAAAGCGCCTCCAGACCCACGCCCTGGGCCTGGACGCCGTCCAGGTAATCGCGGGTGGAGTGGGCATCGCCAGCCAGCAGCAGTTCAACCAGTCCGCCCACGCAGCGGCCGCAGTCGCCCGGGCAGTTGCCCGGGCTGGAGCAGGGAATGGCGGTGGTGGGGGAGCGGGCGCGCACCATGCGCGGGATCACCTGGACTTCCAGGGTGTGGACCAGTCGCTCCAGGCGAGAGTGGGGGAGACCGGGAGCTGCGCCGGGAGGCGCGTGGCCTCGTCGTGCCTCGGCCGGAACCGCGTCCTGCCAGGTTTCCAGGTTGGCCGTCTGCTCGCTGGCGTCGGTCATGGCGGGTCTCCCGGGCTCTCGATTCAGGTGCGACGACTCCGACGTATAGCAGCCGGCCGGGCGCCCAGGTGGAGCGGAGGACGAATCGAGAAGCATTCCGTTTTGCATCGCCATGGAGGGGCTCCGGTGGCCTGGACGGAGTGTTCGAGAGATTTCTAGCGTGGCTGGAGACAGGTGTCAATCCAAGATGACGTTAAGGGAGGTTGACAGTGCTCGGAGGCGGGTCTAGATTGCACGGACATCGGCAGCATCGGAGCCGGTCGTGATGCCCACCCGCCAGCCAGCACAGCCTCTCTACACCGCCGAGCAGCGCCGGCGCCGGGACGCCTCGCCGTGGACCCTGGTGCAGGGCATCCTGGCGCCGGCCCAGTTCCTGGTGTTCCTGGTCAGTCTGGTGCTGGTGCTGCGCTACCTGGCCAGCGGCGAGGGGCTGGCCCTGGCCACGGCCTCCGTGGTGGTCAAGACCCTGGTGCTGTACGCCATCATGGTTACCGGCTCCATCTGGGAGCGCGACGTGTTCGGCCGTTACCTGTTTGCGCCGGCCTTCTTCTGGGAAGACGTGGTGAGCATGGGGGTGCTGGCGCTGCACACGGCCTACCTGCTGGCCTGGGTGGGGGGTGCCCTGGGGCCCCAGGGCCAGATGCTGCTGGCGCTGGCGGCCTATGCCGCCTACCTCATCAACGCCGCCCAGTTCCTGGTCAAGTTGCGCGCCGCCCGCCGCGGGGCCGAGGCGGCGGCGCCGGCCGGCAGCGCCGCCCTGGGGCTTGCCAAATGAGTGCCGGCGCAGCCGCGCATCTGCAGGGCTGCGGGCGGGCGCCGGTGCTGCGCGAGCGCGGCCAGCGGGAGGTGTTCTGCGGCCTCACCGGCATCGTCTGGCTGCACCGCAAGATCCAGGATGCCTTCTTCCTGGTGGTGGGATCGCGCACCTGCGCCCACCTGATCCAGTCCGCCGCCGGGGTGATGATTTTCGCCGAGCCCCGCTTCGCCACCGCCATCCTGCAGGAACGCGACCTGGCGGGGCTCGCCGACTGCAACGAGGAGCTGGACCGCATCGCGGTCGAGCTGCTGGCCCGCAGGCCGGACATCCGTACGCTGTTCCTGGTGGGGTCCTGCCCCTCCGAGGTCATCAAGCTGGATCTGGCCAAGGCCGCCGAGCGTCTGTCCCTGGCCCATCAGGGCCGGGTCCGGGTGCTGAGCTACAGCGGCAGCGGCATCGAGACCACCTTCACCCAGGGCGAGGACAACTGCCTGCGTGCGCTGGTCCCGGAACTGCCTGCCGCCGCCCCCGGCGAGCCCTCGCTGCTGGTGGCGGGCACTCTGGCAGACGTGGTGGAGGACCAGTTCCGCCGGCTGTTCGACGCGCTGGGCATTGCTCCGGTGCACTTCCTGCCCGGCCGGCGCGCCGCCGACCTGCCCGCCGTGGGGCCGGGCACCCGGGTGCTTCTGGCCCAGCCGTTCCTGGGAGAGACCGCCCGGGCGCTCCAGGCCCGCGGCGCGGAGCTGCTGTCGGCCCCCTTTCCCCTGGGGGTTGAGGGCACCCTGGGCTGGCTGGGGGCGGCCGCCAGTGCCTGGGGTGTGCCGCAGAGGCGGCTTCGCGAGGCTACCGCGGCCGGCGTGGCTCGCGCCCGGCGGGCCCTGGAGCGCTACCGGGAGCGGCTCGCCGGGCGGCGTGTCAGCTTTCTGCCCGACTCCCAGCTTGAGATTCCCCTGGCCCGCTTCCTGCGCCGGGAGTGCGCCATGGAGCCGGTGGAAGTGGGCGTGCCCTACCTGGACCGGCCCGTGCTGGAACCGGAACTGGCGCTGCTGGGCGACGACGTGCGGCTGTCCGAGGGCCAGCACCTGGAGCGCCAGCTGGACCGGCTGCGGGCCGATCGGCCGGACCTCACCGTCTGCGGGCTGGGGCTCGCCAATCCCCTGGAGGCCGAGGGCCTGCGCACCAAGTGGTCCATCGAACTGGTGTTCACGCCCATCCAGGGGTTCGAGCAGGCCGCCGACCTGGCGGAACTGTTCGTCCGGCCCCTGGACCGGCTTGAGCGGCTGGCGGTGTAGAGCCATGGAACTCACCGTCTGGACCTACGAAGGCCCGCCCCACGTGGGGGCCATGCGCATTGCCACCTCGATGCGCGGCGTGCACTACGTGCTGCACGCCCCCCAGGGCGACACCTACGCCGACCTGCTGTTCACCATGATCGAGCGCCGCGATCACCGCCCGCCGGTGAGCTACACCACATTCCAGGCTCGGGATCTGGGGGCCGGCACCGCCGATCTGGTGCGCGAGAGCGTGGCCGAGGCCTATGAGCGCTTCCGCCCCGAGGCGCTGCTGGTGGGGGAGTCCTGCACCGCCGAGCTGCTCCAGGATCAGCCCGGCCCCCTGGCCCAGGGCATGGATCTGCCGGTGCCGGTGGTGCCCCTTGAGTTGCCAGCCTACTCCCGCAAGGAAAATTGGGGCGCGTCCGAAACCTTCTACCACCTGGTGCGGGCGCTGCTGGCCCCGGCCGTGCCGGCGCCCGGCGCCGAGAGCGCCGCGGCGGCACCGGGTCGCCCGCCGCGGGCCAACCTGCTGGGCCCCTCGGCGCTGGGATTCCGCTGCCGGGACGACGTGCTGGAGGTCACCCGGCTGTTGGCTGCCCTGGGTGTGGAGGTCAACGTGGCGGCCCCGGCCGGCGCCTCGCCAGCGGACCTGCGCCGCATCCCCGAAGCCGATTTCAACATCTGCCTGTACCCGGAAGTGGCGCGCACCACCTGCGCCTGGCTGGAGCGCATGTTCGGCCAGCCGATGGTGACCACCGTTCCCATCGGGGTCGGCGCCACCCGGGATTTTCTCGCCGAGGTGGCGGCACTGGCCGGGCTGCCCGCCGAGCGGGCGGCGGCCGTCGACGCCGGGCGCCTGCCCTGGTACTCGCGCTCGGTGGACTCCACCTACCTGACCGGAAAGCGGGTGTTCGTGTTCGGTGATGCCACCCACGCCCTGGCCGCCGCCCGGGTGGCCCGCGAGGAGCTGGGCTTCGAGCTGGTGGGGCTGGGCACCTACAGCCGCGAGTTCGCCCGGGACGTGCGTGCTGCCGCCTCTGCCCTGGGCCTGGAGGCACTGATCACCGACGACTACCTGGCCGTCGAGTCGGCGGTGGCCGAAGCCCAGCCGGAACTGGTGCTCGGCACCCAGATGGAGCGCCACATCGCCAAGCGCCTGGGCCTGCCCTGCGCGGTGATCTCGGCGCCGGTGCATGTGCAGGACTTCCCCGCCCGGTACTCGCCCCAGATGGGCTTCGAGGGCGCCAACGTGCTGTTCGACAGCTGGGTCCACCCGCTGATGATGGGGCTGGAGGAGCATCTGCTGGGCATGTTCCGGGACGACTTCGAGTTCCACGACGACGCAGCCCCGTCCCACCTGGGCCCCAGCCGGCATTCCCGCCAGGACGACGCGGCTGGCGTGGGCTGGGCCCCGGAGGCTGAGCGGGAGCTGCGCAAGATTCCGTTCTTCGTGCGCGGCAAGGCGCGGCGCAATACCGAGCGCTTCGCCGGCGAGCGCGGCCTGACCACCATCACTGTGGATACCCTCTACGATGCCAAGGCGCACTTCGGTCGTTGACCGCACGCCGGTGCGGGTGGTGCTGGTGACCCTCGATGGCCACCTGCGCAGCGCCGCCGAGCGTGCCCGCCCGGCGCTGGCGCGAGAGCTGCCCGGCCTCAGCCTGAGCTTCCATGCCGCCGCCGACTGGGCGGACGATGCCGCCGCCCTGGAGCGCTGTCGCTCGGACATCGCCCAGGGAGACATCGTGCTGGTCACCATGCTGTTCATGGAGGACCACATTCAGCCCATCCTGCCGGCGCTGGAGGCCCGCCGGGATCACTGCGACGCCATGATCGCCTGCATGGCCGCCGGCGAAGTGATGCGCCTGACGCGCATGGGGGGCTTCCGCATGGACCGCTCTCAGGGCGGCGCCATGGGTCTGCTGCGCCGCCTGCGGGGAAGCCGCAAGCCCGGAGCCAGCGACGGCGCCCGCCAGCTGGCCATGCTGAGGCGCATCCCCCGCTTCCTGCGCTTCATCCCCGGCATGGCCCAGGACCTGCGCGCCTACTTCCTCACCATGCAGTACTGGCTGGCTGCTTCCGACGAGAATCTGGCCCACTTGGTGCGCTTCCTGGTGGGGCGTTACGCCACTGGGGAGCGGGCCGGTCTGCGGGACATCGCCCCCGCGCCCGCGCCGGTGGACTACCCCGAAGTGGGTGTCTACCACCCCCGCCTCGCCGGGCGGATCGCCGCCGACGCCCGCCGGCTGCCGAGTCCGCCGGGCGAGTGCCGTGGCACCGTCGGCCTGCTGCTGATGCGCTCCTATGTGCTGGCCGGGGATGCCGCCCACTACGACGCCGTGATCGCGGCCCTGGAGGCCCGCGGCTACCGGGTGCTGCCGGCCTTCGCCGCGGGCCTGGACGCGCGCCCCGCCGTGCAGGCGTTCTTCCTGCAGGACGGGCAGCCCCGGGTGGACGCGGTGGTCTCCCTCACGGGCTTCTCGCTGGTGGGCGGGCCGGCCTACAACGATGCCCGGGCCGCCGAGGAACTGCTGGCGTCCCTGGACGTGCCCTACCTGGCGGCCCAGGCCGTGGAATTCCAGACCCTGGAGCAGTGGCAGGGCTCGGAGCGCGGCCTGCTGCCGCTGGAGGCCACCATGATGGTGGCCATCCCGGAGCTGGACGGGGCCACCGGCCCCATGGTGTTCGGCGGCCGGGCGGCCGCCGGCGGCGCCGGGCGGCGGGACATGGCGCCGGAACCGGACCGGGTGGCGATGCTGGCGGGGCGGGTGGACCGGCTGGTGCGGCTGCGCGCCACGCCCCGCGCGCAGCGCCGCGTGGCGGTGGTGCTGTTCAGCTTCCCGCCGAACGCCGGCAACGTCGGCACCGCCGCCTACCTGTCGGTGTTCCCGTCCCTGTGGAACACCCTCAAGGCCCTCCGGGACGACGGCTACACCGTAGACCTGCCCGAGGATGCCGAGGCCCTGCGGCGCCGGGTGATCGACGGCAACGCGGCGCAGTTCGGCGCCCATGCCAACGTCCATGAGCGTATCGGCGCCGACGACCATGTGCGCCGGGAGCCCTGGCTGGCCGAGATCGAGGCCCAGTGGGGCCCGGCGCCGGGCCGCCAGCAGAGCGACGGGGCGTCGCTGTTCGTGCTGGGCGAGCGCTTCGGCAACGTGTTCGTCGGCCTGCAGCCGGCGTTCGGCAGCGAGGGTGATCCCATGCGGCTGCTGTTCGACGGCAGCTTCGCCCCCACCCACGCGTTCTGCGCCTTCTACCGTTACCTGCAGGATGACTTCTGTGCCGACGCGGTGCTGCACTTCGGCACCCACGGCGCCCTGGAATTCATGCCCGGCAAGCAGGCCGGGCTGTCCGGGCGCTGCTGGCCGGACCGGCTGATTGGCGACCTCCCGAGCCTCTACCTCTACGCCGCCAACAACCCCTCCGAGGGGACGCTCGCCAAGCGCCGCGCCGCCGCCACCCTGGTGAGCTACCTGACCCCGCCGGTGACCCAGGCGGGCCTCTACAACGACCTGCTGGACCTGAGGGACTCCCTGGAGCGCTGGCGCGGCACCGCCCCGGAAGAGCAGGCGGAGACCGAGCGCGCCGGGCTGCTGGAGCTGATCCGCACCCAGGCCCAGGCTCTGGACCTGGAGGGCGCCGGCGGCGGCGAACCGGCCGATGCCGGGGCCTGGGTGGCCGAGCTGGCCGGCCGGCTGCGCGAACTGGAGGCCACCCTCATTCCCCACGGCCTGCACGTGGTGGGGGAGGCGGTGTCCCCGGACCAGCGTCTGGACTGGCTCCGGGCCATGGCCGAGGCTGAGGAGGGCGGCGCGGTGCCGGAGCCGGTGCTGCAGGCCCTGGCGCGCGGCGAATCGGCCGAGGCGGCGCTGCGCGGGGCCGGCCTGGAGCCGGAGACCCGGGCCCTGGAGCGCCTTGAGCCGCTGGCCCGGTCGGCCCGGCTGCTGGGGGAGAGCCCGGAGATCCCCGCCATCCTGCGCGCCCTGGACGGGCGCTACCTGCGCCCGGCGCCGGGGGGCGACGTGCTGCGCAACCCGGCGGTGCTGCCCACCGGACGCAACCTGCACGGTTTCGACCCGTTCCGCCTGCCGAGCCGCTTTGCGGTGGCCGACGGTGCCCGCCAGGCCGAGCGGCTGCTGGCGCGCCACGCCGCCGACGGCAACGGCCTGCCGGAACTGGTGGCCCTGGTGCTGTGGGGCACCGACAACCTGAAGAACGAGGGCGGACCCATCGGCCAGGCGCTGGCCCTGATCGGCGCCCGGCCGCGCTTCGACGGCTACGGCCGGCTCGCCGGCGCGAGCCTCATCCCCCTGGAGGAGCTGGGCCGGCCGCGCGTGGACGTCATGGTCACCCTGTCCGGCATCTTCCGCGACCTGCTGCCCCTGCAGACCCGGATGCTGGCCGAGGCCGCCTATCTCGCCGCCAGCGCCGATGAGCCCGCGGAGCGCAACCCGGTGCGCCGCCACGCCCTGGCCTACCAGCAGGCCCACGGCTGCGACCTGGAGACCGCCGCGCTGCGGGTGTTCAGCAATGCCGACGGCGCCTACGGCTCCAACGTCGGCCAGCTGGTGGACAGCGGCTGCTGGGAGGACGACGGCGAGCTCGCCGCCAGCTACGCCCGGCGCAAGTGCTACGCCTACGGCCGCTCCGGGCAGCCGGTGCGCCAGGCCGAGCTGCTGCAGAGCATCCTGGGCGGGGTCCAGCTCGCCTACCAGAACCTGGAGTCGGTGGAGCTGGGCGTCACCACCGTGGACCACTACTTCGACACCCTGGGCGGCATCAGCCGGGCGGTGACCACGGCCCGGGGCGGCGAGGTGCCGGTGTACATCGGTGACCAGACCCGCGGCGGCGAGGGCCAGGTGCGCACCCTGGCCGACCAGGTGGCGCTGGAGACCCGCACCCGCATGCTCAATCCCAAGTGGTACGAGGGCATGCTCGAGCACGGCTACGAGGGCGTGCGCCAGATCGAGGTGCACATCACCAACACCCTGGGCTGGTCGGCCACCACCGGCGCGGTGGCGCCCTGGGTCTACCAGCGCCTGACCCAGACCTTCGTGCTGGACGCCGCCATGCGCGAGCGCCTGGCGAAACTCAACCCCACCGCCTCCGCCCGGGTGGCGGGCCGCCTGCTGGAAGCCCAGGAGCGCCGCTACTGGGCGCCGGACGAGGCCATGCTGGAGGCCCTGCGGGAGGCCGGCGAAGAGCTGGAAGACCGCCTCGAAGGGATCGGAGAGGGAGTGGCCGCATGAGCGTCACCGAGATACCTGTCGCCCCGCCCCGGGCGCGCCGCCTGCCGCTGGACGGCCCCGGCAGCGTGCAGGTGCCCCTGGACCCCACCGTGGAGATCGACGGTGCCAAGGTGTTCGCCGTCTACGGCAAGGGCGGCATCGGCAAGAGCACCACCTCGTCCAACCTGTCGGCGGCCTTCTCCAAGCTGGGCAAGCGGGTGCTGCAGATCGGCTGCGACCCCAAGCACGACTCCACCTTCACCCTCACCAAGCGCCTGGTGCCGACGGTGATCGACGTGCTGGAGTCGGTGGACTTCCATCCCGAGGAGCTGCGCACCGAGGACTTCGTCTACCAGGGCTTCAACGGCGTGATGTGCGTGGAGGCCGGCGGGCCGCCGGCCGGCACCGGCTGCGGCGGCTACGTGGTGGGCCAGACGGTGAAGCTGCTCAAGGAGCACCACCTGCTGGAAGACACCGACGTGGTGATCTTCGACGTGCTCGGCGACGTGGTCTGCGGCGGCTTCGCCGCGCCCCTGCAGCATGCCGAGCGGGCGCTGATCGTCACCGCCAACGACTTCGACTCCATCTTCGCCATGAACCGCATCGTCGCCGCCATCCAGGCCAAGGCGAAGAACTACCGGGTACGCCTCGGCGGCGTGATTGCCAACCGCAGCGCCGCCACCGACGAGATCGACCGCTTCAACGACCGGGTCGGCCTGAGCACCGTGGCGCACTTCCCGGACCTGGACGCGATCCGCCGCAGCCGGCTCAAGAAATCGGTGCTGTTCGAGATGGAGGACAGCGCCGAGGTGCGGGCGGTGCAGGACGAATACCTGCGTCTCGCCGCCGCCCTGTGGGCCGGCACCGAGCCTCTGGTGGCCGCGCCGATGAAGGACCGGGACATCTTTGACCTGCTGGGGTTCGACTGACATGCACACGCTGACCAGTCTTCTCAGGAATATTTTCAGGGATCAGAGCGCCTGTGCGGTTCGCCTGCAAGGCGCGGGAGCGACGGCGTGGCAGGGTCACGTAGAGCGAGCGCAACGCCGCAGGCGGACCGCACAGGCGCTCCCTGCGGGCGAGGCTCTCGGGCGCCCTGGCGTTGTTGTTCGTCGCTCATGTAGCGGTGCTACACCGCGCTCCTCGCGCCTAGCCACGACACCCGAGAGCCTCGCTGAACCTGAGAATACTCATGAGGAGACTGGTAGCACCTATCGCCAGCGCCGCGGCCAGCTGCGCACCTATTTCGACCGCACCGCGGTGGAGGCCTGGTCGCGGCTCACCTCGGATGCCCCGGTGAGCCGCATCCGGGCCACCGTGCGCGCCGGCCGCGAACAGATGCGCGCCACCCTGCTGGACTGGCTGCCCGCCGATCTCAGCGGGCTGCGCCTGCTGGATGCCGGCTGCGGCACCGGCATGCTGGCGGTGGAGGCCGCCCGCCGGGGTGCCGACGTGGTGGCCGTGGATCTCTCCCCGACCCTGGTGAACCTGGGCCGGGAGCGCGCGGCGCGGGAGGCCGGCCCCGGCCGGCTGGCGTTCCGGGTCGGCGACATGCTGGACCCGGAGCTGGGCCGCTTCGACCACGTGGTGGCCATGGATGCCCTGATCCACTACCGCCGCGCCGACATGGTGCTGGCCCTGGCGGATCTGACCGGGCGCACCCGCGGCTCGCTGCTGTTCACATTTGCCCCGCGCACGCCGGCGCTGGCGCTGATGCATGCCGCCGGCCGGCTGTTTCCCCGGCGCGACCGGGCGCCGGCCATCGAGCCGGTGTCCGAGCGCCGGCTGCACGAGTCGCTGCGCACGGTGCTGGAGCCCCGGGGCTGGTGGCCGGGCCGCAGCCGCCGGGTGGCGGTGGGCTTCTATACCTCCCAGGCCCTGGAGCTGCGGCGGGCATGCGACGCCTGAACCGCCAGCTGGCACGGGGCTGGACCCGGCTCACGCCGGCGCTGCTGCCGTTTGCCGACGCCGCCACCCCGGAGCTGCCCCTGGGCCGGCTGCTGCGGCTTGCCCTGTTCCAGGTTTCGGTGGGCATGGCGGTGGTGCTGCTCACCGGCACCCTCAACCGGGTGATGATCCTCGAGCTTTCGGTGCCGGCCTCGCTGGTGGCGCTGATGGTGTCCCTGCCGCTGGTGTTCGCGCCGTTCCGGGCGCTGCTGGGGTTCCGCTCCGACGTGCACCGCTCGGTGCTCGGCTGGCGCCGGGTGCCCTACATCTGGATGGGCACCCTGCTGCAGTTCGGCGGTCTGGCCATCATGCCCTTCGCGCTGATCGTGCTCTCCGGCGACAGCCACATGCACCCCGCCGTCGGCCAGGCCGGGGCGGCGCTGGCCTTCCTGCTGGTGGGGGCGGGCCTGCACACCACCCAGACCGCCGGACTGGCCCTGGCCACCGACCTGGCGCCCGAGCAGGCCCGGCCGCGGGTGGTGGCGCTGCTCTACGTCATGCTGCTGGTGGGCATGGTGGGGGCGGCGCTGGCCTTCGGCGCCCTGCTCGGGGAGTTCAGCCAGGTGCGGCTGATCCAGGTGATTCAGGGGGCCGCCCTGGTGACCATGGCGCTGAACGTGGTGGCGCTCTGGAAGCAGGAGGCCCGTAACCCGGCGCTGACCGCCCCGGACCGGCCCCGGCCGGGGTTCCGGGAGTCCTGGCAGGCCTTCAACCAGGGCGGCCGGTCCAGCCGGCTGCTGGTGGCTGTGGGCCTGGGCACCGCCGGCTTCAGCATGCAGGACATCCTGTTGGAACCCTATGGCGGCGAGATCCTGGGGCTGTCGGTCGGGGCCACCACCCTGCTTACCGGGCTGCTGGCTGGCGGCACCCTGGCCGGCTTCGCCCTGGCGGCCCGGGCCCTGGGCCGGGGCGCCAACGCCTACCGGCTGGCGGCCTTCGGCGCCCTGGGGGGCGTGGTGGCCTTCAGCGCGGTGATCTTCGCCGCGCCGCTCGGCTCCGCCGGGCTGTTCCGGGCCGGCACGGTGCTGATCGGCTTCGGCGGCGGGCTGTTCGCCGTCGGTACCCTGATCGCGGCCATGAACCTGGCCCGGGGCGACCACAGCGGCCTGGCCCTGGGGGCCTGGGGCGCGGTGCAAGCCTCCGCGGCGGGGCTTGCCATCGCCCTGGGTGGTGGCCTGCGGGACCTGATCTCGGGCCTGGCTGCCCAGGGCGCCCTGGGCCCGGCGCTGACCGGGCCGGCCACCGGTTACGGGGCCGTCTACCACCTCGAGATTCTGTTGCTGTTCGCCACGCTGGTGGCCATCGGCCCGCTGGTGCGTACCGACACCAGTGCCGTGCCCATCCAGCCCCGACAACGCTTCGGGCTGGCCGGCTTTCCCGGCTAGCCGTCACATTGCGGAGGTGCTGCCATGCCCACGGGCGCTATCACGGGCTACATCGACGTCGCCCAACTCATGCTCTACGCCTTCTGGATCTTCTTCGCCGGCCTGATCTTCTACCTGCGCCGGGAAGACAAGCGCGAGGGCTATCCCCTGGAGTCCGACCGCTCCGAGCGCAGCGGCCGGGTGAGCGTGGTGGGCTTCCCGCGGCCGCCCGCGCCCAAGACCTTTCACCTGCCCCACGGCGGCACCCAGACCGCCCCCCGCGCCGAGCCGCCTCAGGGCGAGATCGCCGCCCGGCCCGCCGCCGGCTGGCCCGGGGCCCCGTTGGTGCCCACCGGCAATCCCCTGAAGGATGCCGTGGGCCCCGCCGCCTACGCCCGGCGCTCGAACAAGCCGGACCTCACCTGGGAGGGCGAGCCCAAGATCGTCCCCCTGCGGGTGGCCACTGACTTCGGCATCGCGTCCCGGGATCCCGACCCGCGGGGCATGCCGGTGGTGGCCGCCGACGGCCGGGAGGCGGGTACGGTCTATGACGTCTGGGTGGACCGCAGCGAGTTCCGCATCCTCTACCTGGAAGTGGAGCTTCCCAGGGCCGCGGTGGCCGATGCCGAGGAGGCTTCCGAAGCCGGGGAAGCCGAGGACACCGGCAAGCGCCCCGGCCGCCGCCGGGCCCGGCGGGTGATGCTGCCCATCAACTTCGCCCGGGTGCAGCCCCGCCACGGCCGGGTGAAGGTGGTCTCGCTGCTGGCCGAGCAAATCGCCGAAGTCCCGCCCCTGGCCCGGGCCACCCAGATCACCCTGCGCGAGGAAGACCGCATCTGCGCCTACTACGGCGGTGGCCATCTGTACGCCACCCCGGACCGCCAGGAGCCCTGGCTGTGAGCCAGGCAGCCGAGCCCACCGTGGTGGCGCCGGAGGGCATGGGCCCCGGCGAGCGGCTGCTCTGGCAGGGCCGGCCCCGCTGGCAGTCCCTGGCGGTGCATGCCTTCCACGCCCGCAAGGTGGCGCTGTACTTCGCTCTGCTGGCCCTGTGGCGGCTGGCGGAGGCCGTGGCGGGCGGTGCCGGGGCGGGCGCCCTCCAGGAGGCCGGCCTGACCCTGGTGCCCGGGATCCTGGCGGTGGGCCTGCTCACCGGCCTCGCCTGGGCCAGCGCCCGCGCCGCCGACTACCGCATCACCGACCGCCGGGTCGTGCTGCGGGTTGGTGTAGCGGTGCCCATGACCGTGGCGGTGCCCCTGCCCATCGTCGATGCCGCGGCGCTGCGGGAACACCGCGACGGCAGCGGCGATATCCCCCTGCGCCTAGTGGCGGGCCAGCGCGCCAGCTACGTGGTGCTGTGGCCGCACGTGCGGCCCTGGTGCATGACCCGGCCCGAACCCATGTTGCGGGACATTCCGGACCCTGACCTGGCGGCATCCGTGCTGGCCGCCGCCCTGGCCGGCCGGCCGGTACCAGCCCCGGCGGCGGCGCCTGCTGCGCAGCGGCCGGCGGCCTGTCCGGCCCCGACGGCGGCGGTTGTGGCTGGGCGCTGAGGAGGCTTTGATGAGCGATTTCCACCGCGATCCCTTCCCCAAGGGGCCCCTGCTGGGGGCGGCGGCCCTGGTGGCCATGGCCCTGGTGTCGGTGAGCCTGGCGCGCCTCGCCGGCGGATCGCCGGAGCCGCCGCGGGCCGAGGCCCTGCTGCAGCGGGACTTCCAGTTCCGGGACCGGGCCGACGGCGGCATCAGCGTGCTGGACGCCGCCAGCGGCCGGCTGGTGGAGGTGGTGGAGCCCGCCACCAACGGCTTCCTGCGGGCCACCCTGCGGGGCCTGGCCCGGGAGCGCAAGCGCCGGGGCGTGGGGCCGGCGGAGCCGTTCCGGCTCACCGCGCGGGTGGACGGCCGGCTCACCCTGGAGGACCCGGCCACCGGCCGCCGGGTGGATCTGGAGGCCTTCGGGCCCACCAACGCCGGGGCCTTCGCCCGGCTGCTGGCGTTGAACGACACGCCCCGCTGAGGCGGGAGCACTGGATCTGGTGGCGCCGGCGGGCCCGAGCCCGCTTCGCGCCCCGGCAGAGCAGGGGAGGCGCCGCGGCGCCGCAGCCCCGGGAGGAGCATCACCATGGCAGCCACCGTCGCCCAGGCCGCACCCGCGGCCCCCAACGAAACCACCACCCGGGCCCGGGAGAACACCCTGCTCAGCCCGCGTTTCTACACCACCGACTTCGCCGCTATCGACGCGGTGGATGTGGAGCCCATCCGGGCCGACTGGGACGCGCTGATGGAGGAGTTCCGCGGCGATTCCAACGTGGATCACTTCCAGCGCCCGGAGGGCTTCGAGGACGAGATCCACGACATGCCCGAGGCGCTGTACAACGAGTTCCTGGACTTCCTGGTGAGTTCCGTGACCGCGGAGTTCTCCGGCTGCGTGCTCTACGCCGACATCAAGAAGAACGTCACCAACCCGGACATGCGGGAGCTGTTCGGCCTGATGAGCCGCGATGAATCCCGCCACGCGGGCTTCATCAACAAGTCGCTGAAGGACTTCGGCCAGGGCGTGGACCTGGGCTTTTTGAAGCGCGCCAAAAACTACACGTTCTTCCGGCCCAAGTTCATCTACTATGCCACCTACCTCTCCGAGAAGATCGGCTACGCGCGCTACATCACCATCTTCCGGCAGCTCGAACGCCACCCGGAGCGGCGCTTCCACCCCATCTTCCGCTGGTTCGAGCGCTGGTGTAACGACGAGTTCCGCCATGGCGAGGCCTTCGCCCTGCTGATGCGGGCCAACCCGGAGCTGCTGCGCGGCCACAACCTGCTGTGGATCCGCTTCTTCACCCTGGCGGTGTTCGCCACCATGTACGTGCGCGACCACGCCCGCCCGGAGATGCACGCGGCTATGGGTTTCGACCCCACCGATTACGACTACACCGTGTTTCGCATCACCACCGAGATTTCCAGGCAGGTGTTCCCGGTGACCCTGGACATCGACGACCCGCGCTTCCAGGCCGGGCTGGATCGGCTGCGCCGCATCTCCGTGGCCAGTGCCGCCGCGAAGCAGCGTGGCGGCCTGCTGGGCTGGGCCAGGCGCGGCGCGCTGGCGGTGGCCGGCGCGGCCGTCTTCGCGCGGCTCTACCTGCTGCCCGTAAACCGCCAGGCGCTGCCCGAGCGCGTCCGGCTGTCGCCGGCCTGGTAGGCGGGAGGACGCCGTGCTGGATCTCGCGCTGCCCGCGCTGTTCGCCGTGTTCCTGTGGTGGTTCAGCACGGGGCTGGTGATCTATCTGGATCGACTGCCCCGGCACACCTTCCGCTGGAGCCTGCTGGGGGCGAGCCTGCTGGTGGCGCTGGCGCTCGTCGGCCTGGCCCGCAGCGCCGCCGATCCCGCGCCCGCCGCCGCCTATCTTGGCTTCGCCTGCTCCCTGGTGCTGTGGGCCTGGCTGGAGCTCAGCTTCTACACCGGCCTGGTGACCGGCCCTCGGCGCCGGCGCTGCGCCCCGGGCTGCTCCGGCTGGGCCCACTTCGGCCACGCCCTGCAGGCGAGCCTCTACCACGAGCTGGCGAGCCTCGCTCTGGCGGCGCTGGTGGTGGCGGTGAGCTGGGGCGCGCCCAATCCGGTGGGCCTGTGGACCTTCCTGCTGCTCTGGGCGCTGCACCAGAGCGCCCGGCTCAACGTGTTTCTCGGGGTGCGCAACCTGGACGAGGAATTCCTGCCCGAGCACCTGCATTTCATCGGCGGCTTCGTCACCCGGCGCAGCATGAACCCGCTGTTCCCGGTGTCGGTGACGCTGGCCACCGCCGCCGTGGTGCTGCTGGGCCGCCAGGCCTGGCTCGCCGAGCCGGGCAGCACCGAGGCGGTGGGCGCCACCCTGCTCACCGCTCTGGCGGTGCTGGGGCTGCTGGAGCACGCCCTGCTGATGCTGCCCCTGTCCATGGCGGCGCTGTGGCGCTGGGCGCCGCGATGCGCCGAAGGCGCCGGCGCGCGGCATGCCCCGGCGGCGGCCGGCCCGCCCCGGGCGCTCTGACAGGGACCGGACCGACTTCCGGGCCCTCGCTCGCGCTCCCGCCCCGGGACCTCGTCGAAGCGCATCCGGCGCCGCTAGCAGCCTGTCGAACTGAAATTGCAGGATGCAGCGCGATGCGCCTTATCCGGCCTACACTCCCCACCCATGCCGGGCCACATTTGACGGGTTACTCCCATGACCGACGACATCCCCACCCTGCGCCGCATACTCGCCGAGAACCGCACCATCGCCATGGTGGGGCTGTCGTCCAAGTGGTTCCGGCCCAGCTACTTCGCCTCCAAGTACCTGCTGGACCATGGCTACCGGGTGATCCCGGTGAACCCCAACGAGACCGAGATCCTGGGCCAGCGCTGCTACCCGTCGGTGACCGCGATCCCCGAGCCGGTGGACGTGGTGGACATCTTTCGAAAGCCCGACGACGTGCCGCCCATCGTCGACGAGGCCATCGACAAAGGCGCCCGGGTGGTGTGGATGCAGATCGGCGTGATCCACGAGCAGGCTGCGGACAAGGCCCGGGCCGCCGGCCTGGAGGTGGTGATGGACCGCTGCATGAAAATCGAGTACGCGCGCATCTTCGGCGGGCTCAACTTCGTGGGCGTGAACACCGGCGTGATCTCCGGCCAGCGCCCCCGGCATCTGGTGCACTGATGGCAGACCGCGACTACGGCTTCGACACCCTGGCCCTGCACGCCGGCCAGCAGCCCGACGCGGCCACAGGCGCCCGGGCCGCGCCCATCTACCAGACCACTTCCTACGTGTTCGACAGCACCGAGCATGCCGCGAGCCTGTTCAACCTGCAGACCTTCGGCAACATCTACAGCCGGCTCACGAACCCCACCTGCGCCATGTTCGAGGAGCGCATGGCGGCCCTGGAGGGCGGCCGGGCGGCGGTGAGCACGGCGTCGGGCATGTCGGCGCAGGCCATGGCCATCCTGACCCTGCTGCAGGCCGGTGACGAGATGGTCTCGGCCCGCACCCTCTACGGCGGCACCTACAGCCAGTTCGACGTCACCCTGCGGCGTATGGGCATCCATACCCACTTCGTGGACCCGGACGACCCGGAGAACTTCCGCCGCGCCCTGACGCCGAAGACCAAGCTGATTTTCGGGGAGAGCATCGGCAACCCGGTGGGCAACGTGCTGGACCTCGAGCCCATCGCGGCAATCGCCCACGACGCCGGCATCCCGCTGATGGTGGACAACACAATGGCCACGCCCTATCTCTGCCGGCCCTTCGATCACGGCGCCGACATCGTGGTGCACTCCGCCACCAAATTCATCGGCGGCCACGGCACCGCCATCGGCGGCGTGCTGGTGGAGTCCGGCAAGTTCCCCTGGGACAACGGCAACTTCCCGGGCATGACCGAGCCCAGCGAGGGCTACCACGGGGTGCGCTTCTACGAAACCTTCGGCGACTTCGGCTACACCATGAAGGTGCGCTGTGAGGCCCTGAGAACCCTCGGCCCGACGCTCGCGCCGATGCACGCCTGGCTGTTCATGCAGGGCCTGGAGACGCTGTCCCTGCGCATGGAGCGCCACTGCAGCAACGCCCTGGCCGTGGCGCAGCATCTGCAGCAGCACCCCAAGGTGGCCTGGGTGAAGTACGCCGGCCTGCCGGACAGCCCCTATGCGGCCCTGACCGCCAGGTACCTGCCCCGGGGCGCCGGCGGCATCGTCAGCTTCGGCATCAAGGGCGGGCACGAGGCCGGTGTGCGCTTCATCGAGAGCGCCCGCTTCATGAGCCATCTCGCCAACATCGGCGACGCCAAGACCCTGATCATCCACCCGGCCTCCACCACCCACCGTCAGCTCTCAGAGGAGCAGCAGGTGGCCGCCGGCGTGCCGCCGGACATGATCCGCATCTCCGTGGGCCTGGAGACCCTGGACGACATCCTGTGGGACATCGACCAGGCGCTGGGCGCGGCGTGAGCGGGCGGCATCCGGGGGTCGTCCGGTCGCCGGGGAAGCCCCGGAGCAGCGGCCCCGGGTGCGCCGCCGTCACCGTGCCAGGGTGGGCCCGCCGACGATGGCCGCCGGCCATCGTTCGGCTGGCCGCCGTGGTGGCGTGGGCCGTCACGGCGCTCGCCTGCGCCCAGCAGGCCACGACGCCGGCGCAGCGGGCAGCCGCAACCGCCGCCCGCGTGGACGCCGAGACCTGGGCCTCGCTGCTGACCCGGGCACGGGCGGCGCAACGCCAGTGCGGCTTCCAGGTCTTCGCCGCGGCGGGCCCCGTGGAATGGAACGACGCCCTGGCCCGGGCCGCCCGCGCCCACAGCAGCGACATGGCCGAGAGCGGCCAGCTCAGCCACACCGGCAGCCGCGGCCAGGACCTGGAGGAGCGCGTGCGCAGCGCAGGTTACGAACCCCGGGCCTGGGGCGAGAACGTGGCCTACGGCCAGCCCGACCCGGAATCCGTGCTGGTCGCCTGGCTGGGCAGCCCCGGCCACTGCCGCAACATCATGGACCCGGACTACCGCGAATTCGGCGCCGCCCGGGCCCGGGCCCGCGACGGCCGGCCCTACTGGACGCTGGTGCTGGCGGCGCCGATGCAATGAACCGGCGTCCGGTGGAAACGACTGGGGAGGATATCGGCCAACTGGGCACCGCGGAGTGAGTCGCTGCATTGCGGACTGTCAGGGGCGGAGGTGGGAACTGGGAGAATCGACCCTTTGCGGTCATTGGGAGCGTGGTGGCGCAGCCGGTGCCATGGACCTACGCACTACTGAATGGGCTGTGTCCCCTGATTTTCCCGCAAACGGTCAAGCAGGCGAGGCTTGCCGGTCATGTCGTGTCACTACTGTCCGGTTCGCTGCAGCGCAATAGCTCCTAACAGATTGATTGCACGTCTTTTAATGCTGATTTCCGGTTTTCGCGACTTGAACAGGCCCTCCGGCCGGGTGCCCGGTAGCCTCCCTCCCACGTCCGTGGGGAGGAGCAGCGTCGATGTCCACCGGTCAAACCGTGTTCGCCCAACTGATGCAGCTGGCGCCGTGCGAGGCCTTTGGCAAGGCCGTGCGCGCCTACCAGGGCAACCGTGGCGTTCGCTCCTTCCCTTGCTGGAGCCAGTTCCTTTGCATGGCCTACGCCCAGCTCACCGGGCGCAGCAGCCTGCGCGACATCGAGACCTGTCTGAATGCCCACCCCGAACGGCTCGACCACATGGGCTTTCGCGGCACGATCACCCGCTCGACGCTGGCCGAGGCCAACGAGAACCGCGACTTTCGCATCTACAGCTGTAACAGTTGGACATGTGTAGGTACTTGCGCGGCAAGGAAGGACTAGCCGGATCAAGCACCTGGGCGGGAATTGGCGGAGGGGATGGGACCGGCGTCGAACGGTCTCCACTTCAAGGCACGGAAATTAAATGGTTTTCTTTCAGGATTTGGGTGCGTTGGCTGGCCGAATATCGAGCGTCAGGTCCCTATTCAGGCATCAGGGCCCGCGGCGATCCCATCATGACCGGGTGAACACCGACAGCGCGAGGGTAAGCATCTCGCGGATGCGGGCGGGGTCTTCGCCCGAGGTGCGCTGGGTGATGGCGAGAGTGATCTGCTCGCCGAGGTACTTGGCCCCCGCATCGACCGACAGGCCGTCCGGCCAGTCGCCGGCATCGCGACAGGACCGCAGGAAATCCGCATAAGCCGCCTGTGCGGCCGCGTCGATCTCGTCCACACGCGCGCGCGTCACGGGTCCCAGCCGGTGCTTGCCCGCGCGCATCTTGTAGAACAGGCAGCCGGTCTCCATCCGGGGATCTTCGCTCGCGAAATCGACGAGGGCGGCGAGCGTGTCCCGCAGCCCCTGTCCGCCGTGCAGAATTGCGAACACGGCCGAGAGGACCTGCTCGGCGTAGCTGTCGAGAACGGCTCGGGTCAGCCCGTCCTCGCTGCCGAACGCGCGGTAGAGCGAGGGCTTGGAGATCCCCGCCATCTGGCAGATCGCATTGACCGACACGTCCGCCGGGTCGTGCTGCCAGTACGCGGTCATCGCGACATCGATCACCTTGTCGGCGTTCATTGTCCGGGGTCGGCCGCGCGCGGGTTTCGGATCATGATCACTCATTTTGGTACCGACTGGTATTTTATGTCTTGACGGGGTACCCTAGTATTCGTACCAGTCGGTAACCCATCCAGCAAGCAGGAGAAAGAGCCATGACGGACACCGGAAGAACAGTCGTCATCACGGGGGCAAGCAGCGGCTTCGGCGCGGCGGCGGTGCGCGCCTTCGCCGACCGCGGCGACCGCGTCTGGGGCACGATGCGCGATGCCGACGGGCGCAACGCGGCCAAGAAAGCCGAGCTCGAGGCCCACTCTCCCCGCATCGCGATCGCCGAGATGGATGTCACCAGCGACGCCTCGGTGGCCGAGGGCTTCGCCCGCATCCTCGCCGAGGGCGCCGTCGATATCCTGATCAACAATGCGGGCATCATGTATATCGGCATGACCGAGGCCTACAGCGTCGCGCAGGCCCACGAGCAGATGGACACCAACTATTTCGGCGCCATCCGCGCGATGCAGGCGGTGCTGCCGTCGATGCGCGCGGCCGGGTCTGGCCTGATCATCAACACCAGCTCGATCGCGGGGCGGGTCTCGGTGCCTTTCTTCGGCACCTATTGCGCCACGAAACATGCGCTGGAGGCCTACAGCCAGAGCCTGCGCTACGAGGTGGCCCCCTTCGGCATCGACGTGGCGCTGGTCGAGCCCGGGCCGTTCCCGTCGAACCTGCTCGCCGCCGGCAAGCCGCCCGCCCGCGCGGATGTGCTGGCGTCCTATGGCGATCTCGGCGACGTGCCTGCCAACATGATCGCGGGCTTCGCCGACATGCTGGCAAGCGAGGCCGCCCCCGACCCGCAGCTGGTCGTCGACGCCTATCTCGCGCTCGCCAACGCGGCTCCGGGCAAGCGCCCCACGCGCACGGTCGTCGGCATCACCTGGGGCGTGGACGAGATGAACGCCTATACCCAGCCGCGGCAGGACGCACTCCTGAAAGAGATGCAACTCGACGGCGTGCTCGGCGGCGCCGACGCCTGACCAACGCGATTTCCCATCCCAATCCAAAGGAACAAGACCCAAAAAGCAAAAGGGGTCAGGTCTTGGAATCCACCGCGTTCTATCTCTGCGGTGACGGTCGGCTCGTGGCCGGTTCTCCCCGTTTCGGGCTCCGCCCTCGACCGTCGGCCTTCCGCGTCGGCGCGATCGGCTGCGATGTCGCCAGCCCACGGCAAGTCGGCGACGAACGGCAATTTCCGTTGCCGGAAGATGGTGGGCTTCGCTTCGCTCTGCCCACCCTACGCGCGGCAGCGCGGCTCGCTCGTCGGCGCCGTGTCGCGGCGGCGCGGTCCCCGGTTCCCTGATGGGTGTTGCCGGGCCCCACGCCGCCTCGGCGGCCTGGGCCCGGCGCGCCTCCCGGAACGAACTGTCCGGGTCCGGGAGCGAACCGGTTCGGTTTCGGAGGGTAATCGGTTCGTTCGTCGAGGTGGTCAGTTCGCTCCCGGAGTGAACGGGTTCGCTCCGGGAGGTCTCCGGTTCGCTCTCGCGGGGGGTGCGACCACCCCTGGAAGGGGTCCGACCACCCCTGCCAGGGGATGCGACCACCCCCCATGGGGGGTCTGACC